>DASUOA010000431.1:0-6620 GCA_036276895.1 Arenimonas sp.
GACGAGATCGATGCCCTGCGCGAGGCGGTACGCCGTTTCGCCGACAGCGAGATCGCGCCGCGTGCCGCGCAGATCGACCACGACAACGAATTCCCGCAGGACCTTTGGCCCAAGCTGGGCGAGATGGGCCTGCTCGGCATCGCTATTCCCGGCGAGTACGGCGGCTCGGACATGGGCTTCCTCGCCCACCTCGTTGCAATGGAAGAGATCTCGCGCGCTTCGGGCAGCGTGGGTCTGTCCTACGGCGCGCACTCCAACCTATGCGTGCAGAACCTCTATCACAACGGCAACGAAGCGCAGCGGCAGAAGTACCTGCCCAAGCTCTGCCGCGGCGAGTTCAAGGGCGCGCTGGCGATGAGCGAGCCCGGCGCCGGCTCCGACGTGGTCGGCTCGATGAGCTGCCGCGCCGAGTTGAAAGGTGATGTCTGGGTCGCCAACGGCAACAAAATGTGGATCACCAACGGCCCCGAGGCCGATGTGCTGATCGTCTACATGCGTACCGCCGGCAAGGAGGCGGGCTCGCGCTGCATGACCGCCTTCCTGGTCGAGAAAGGCATGAAGGGTTTCTCGACGGCGCAGAAGCTCGACAAGCTCGGCATGCGCGGCTCGAATACCTGCGAGCTGGTGTTCGAGAACTGCGAGATCCCGCAGGAAAACGTGCTGGGCGAGGTCAACCAGGGCGTCAAGGTGTTGATGAGCGGCTTGAACACCGAGCGTCTGGTGCTCAGCGGCGGACCGCTGGGCCTGATGCAGGCGGCGATGGATATCGCCCTGCCCTACGTGCGCGAGCGCAAGCAGTTCGATGCGCCGATCGGTACGTTCGGCATCATGCAGGCCAAGATCGCCGACATGTACACGGCGCTGCAGTCGAGCCGCGCCTTCGCCTACCAGGTGGCGCGCGATTACGACGCCGGCCACAAGAGCCGCATCGATGCCGCCAGCTGCCTGCTGCACTCCACCGAAGCCGCGGTGCAGGTGGCGCTGGAGGCGATCCAGTCGCTTGGCGGCAATGGCTATATCAACGAGTACCCGACCGGGCGCATCCTGCGCGATGCCAAGTTGTATGCCATCGGTGCGGGCACCAATGAGATCCGGCGCATGCTGATCGGTCGCGAGCTGTTCGAAGACCGCGCCTAAGCGGCGCCGCCAACGAAATCCAATCTTTTGATCCACGAGGAGTTGTCATGTCGAACGTCGTAATCGCCGGTGCCAAGCGCACGGCCCTCGGCGCCCTGTTGGGCCAGTTCACCGGCGTGCCGGCGCCGACGCTTGGCGCCACTGCCATCAAGGCGGCGCTGGAGCAGTCGGGCGTCAAGGCCGCGGCGGTGTCCGAGGTGATCATGGGCTGCGTGTTGCCGGCCGGCCTCGGCCAAGCGCCGGCGCGCCAGGCGGCGATTGCCGCCGGTCTGCCGCTATCGGCGGGTGCCACCACCATCAACAAGGTCTGCGGTTCGGGCATGAAGGCGATCATGCTCGGTCACGACCTGATCAAGGCCGGCAGCGCCGAAGTCGTCGTCGCCGGCGGCATGGAGTCGATGACCAATGCGCCGCATCTGCTTAACGGCTCGCGCACCGGCATCAAGTACGGCAGCACCGAGATGCTCGACCACATGGCCTGGGATGGCCTGACCAACCCCTACGACAAGCAGCCGATGGGCGTGTTCGGTGAGCAGTGCGTGGCCAAGTACGGTTTCACCCGCGAAGACCAGGATGCGTTTGCTGCGGAGTCGGTGCGTCGCGCGCTGGCGGCGCAGGCGTCGGGTGCGTTCAAAGATGAGATCGCGCCGGTGACCGTCGCCGGCCGCAAGGGCGACACCGTGATCGACACCGACGAGCAGCCCGGCCGCTGCAGCATCGACAAGATCCCGACCCTGCGCGCCGCCTTCAAGAAGGACGGCACCATCACCGCCGCCAGCTCGTCGAGCATCAATGACGGCGCCGCCGCCGTGGTGCTGCTGTCGGAAGACGCCGCCAAGGCGCAGGGCGCCGAGGTGCTGGCGAAGATCGTCGCGCACGCCGCCCATGCGCAGGAGCCGGAGTGGTTCACCACCGCGCCGGTGGCGGCGATCCAGAAGGTACTGGACAAAGCCGGCTGGAAGGTCGCGGATGTCGACCTGTTCGAAGTCAACGAGGCCTTTGCCACGGTCGCCATGGCGCCGATGCGCGAGCTCGACATCCCGCACGCCAAGCTCAACGTCAATGGCGGCGCCTGCGCCCTGGGCCACCCGATCGGCGCTTCGGGTGCCCGCCTGGTGGTGACCCTGATCAACGCCCTGCGCGCCCGCGGCGGCAAGCGCGGCGTCGCCGCCCTGTGCATCGGCGGCGGCGAGGCCACCGCGCTGGCGATCGAGCTGCCGTAAACGCCTACCGGCCGTCGGCAAGCCCCGTTCGCAGCATGGACGGGGCTTGACTCTCAGCCAGTTCTTGTCATGCTTTCCAAACGTGCGCTGCAAGCGCACGTTTTTTTGCACCCACTTTCTAGAATTGAGGAAAAGACCCATGTCCCTGAACAAGACCCTGCTCGCCATGGCCCTGGGCCTGGCCCTTGCGGCCTGCTCCAACAAGGCTGAGCAGGCTGCTGACCAGTCCGCTGAAGCGGCTGACACCGCGGCCGAAGCCTCCGTCGACGCCGACGCCGCCGCCATGGAAGCCACCGAAGCCGCCGCCGAGGCCTCCGACGTTGCTGCCGAGGCCTCGGACGTTGCTGCCGACGCCGTCGACGCTGCCGACGCTGCAGCCGACGCCGTTGACGCCACCGAAGCCGCTGCGGAGAGCACCGAAGCCGCCGCCGAAACCACCGAAGAAGTGGTCGAGGAAGCTTCCGAAGAGCTGCCGACCGAGTAATCCTCGGGCGATCGTTACGATCGCAAGTGCGACACCTGAAACCGCCGGCGCAAGCCGGCGGTTTTGTTTTTTGCCTATGGGCTCGCCAATCGCCCGAACGCAGAAAGTGCCTTCCGGCACCTTGGCTAGCACGCCTCTGCGATTAGACTGGCCGCCGTTCCCACACTTCTGGCACGCATGACCGCATCATCCGACCTGCTCAAGGAACTGCGCATCGACCGGCAAGCAACCCCGCCACGCGAGCGTCCGCTCTGGCCGTGGATCGCGGGCACCGCAGTGGTCATCGCCATCGCAATCGCCGCCTGGCTGCTGACCGGTGCCAAGCCGGTGTCCGTGCGCGTGGCCCAGGTACAGGCCGAAACCGTCGGTAGCGCCGCAGCCTCCTCGGTACTCGATGCCAGCGGCTATGTCACCGCGCGTCGCATCGCCACGGTGTCAGCCAAGATCACCGGCAAAGTGCAGGACGTGCTGATCGAAGAAGGCCAGCGCGTTGAGGAAGGCGAAGTGATGGCCCGGCTCGAAGCCACCGATGCCAATGCGCAGCGTGAGCTGGCAGCCGCGCGTCTCGCCGCCTCGCGCAGCGAGGCGACGCGGGCCGCGGCGCAACTGACCTGGGCCGAGCAGTCGCTTGCGCGCACCCGTGACATGGCCGCGCGCAAGCTGGTCGCGACCGCCGCGCTGGATCAAGCGCAGGCCGAACGCGATGCAGCCGCCGCAACGCTCAACGCCGCTCGCAGCAATATCCGCGTCGCCGAGGAATCGCTGGCGCTGGCCGAGATCGGCCTCGACAACACCGTGGTGCGCGCACCGTTCGCCGGCGTGGTGACGGTGAAGGCGGCGCAGCCGGGCGAGATGATCTCGCCGATCTCAGCCGGCGGCGGCTTTACTCGCACCGGCATCGGCACCGTGGTCGACATGGAGTCGCTGGAGATCCAGGTCGACGTCAACGAAGCCTTCATCGGTCGCGTCAAGCCGGGGCAGAAAGTCTCGGCGGTGCTCAATGCCTATCCCGACTGGCGCATCGCCGCGGAAGTGATCGCCATCGTGCCGACTGCCGATCGCAGCAAGGCGACGGTGAAGGTGCGCATCGCCCTGCTCGAACGCGACGCACGCGTGGTGCCCGATATGGGCGTGCGCGTGTCCTTCCTCGATGACGAGGCGCCGACGGCCGACAAGGCAGCGCCGGTGACGGCGGTGTTCGTGCCCAGCGAAGCCGTGGCGCAGCGCGACAACGCCAGCGTCGCCTTCGTGGTCAACGACGGTCGCGTCAGGCTGCGCAGCATCCAGGCGGCCGCTGCACGCGATGGCCGCCAACGCGTCGAGCGCGGCCTGGCCGCCGGCGAGACCGTGGTACTGGCGCCGCCCGCCACGCTCAACGATGGCGACCGCGTCGCGATCGAACCCTGATTCCTTTCCCTAAATCCTTTCCCTGTAACCGACGACCCGACGAGACCCGACATGACCGACTCCCTGGTACGGATCCAGCAACTGACCAAGCACTACACCCGCGGCAAGCAATCGGTGGAGGTGCTGCACGGCATCGATCTCGATATTCCGCGCGGTGATTTCGTCGCGCTGATGGGGCCATCGGGCTCGGGCAAGACCACCTTGCTCAACCTGATCGGCGGTCTCGACACGCCCACCGGTGGCAGCGTCTCGGTCGACGGCAAGCGCATCGACCAGTTCAGCGCCGGGCAACTGGCGAAGTGGCGCGCCGAGAACATCGGCTTCGTGTTCCAGTTCTACAACCTGCTGCCGATGCTCAGCGCGCAGAAGAATGTCGAGCTGCCGCTGCTGCTGACCAAGCTCGGCTCGGCCGAGCGTGCCAAGCGCGCCAAGCTGGCCTTGACCCTGGTCGGCCTCGGCGATCGCACCGGCCACAAGCCGAGCGAACTCTCCGGCGGCCAGGAGCAGCGCGTCGCCATCGCCCGCGCACTGGTGACCGACCCGACCTTGCTGGTCTGCGACGAGCCCACCGGCGACCTCGACCGCAAGACCGCCGACGAAATCCTCGGCCTGCTGCAGGTGCTCAATCGCGAGCACGGCAAGACCATCATCATGGTCACGCACGACCCCAAGGCGGCCGAGTTTGCCAGCCGCACGGTGCATCTGGACAAGGGCCTGCTGGTCGACGCCGAGCCGGTGCATTGAGGAGCCCCGTGCAATGACCCGTATCGGACTCATCCTCGCCAATCTCTTCCATCGCAAGACGCGCACGGCGTTGACGCTGTTGTCGGTGCTGATGGCGTTCACGCTGTTCGGGCTGCTGCACGCGGTCAGCGTGGTGTTCAGCTCCAGCGGCGATTTCGTCGGCACCACGCGACTGGTCACGCAGTCGCGGGTGTCGTTCACCAATTCGCTGCCGATGCGCATGGTGCCGGAGCTTGATGCGATTCCCGGCATCGAGCGGGTGATGTACCAGCAATGGTTCGGCGGCGTGTCGAAGGTCGACAACACCGAGATCTTCACCTTCGCCGTCGACCCCGAGCGCCTGCACGCGGTCTATCCGGAATTCATCATGCCGGAGGAGCACTGGCAGGCCTTCGCCAATGGCCGCACCGGCGTGATCGTCGGTCGCATCATCGCCAGCCGCTACGGCTGGAAGGTCGGCGACCGTATCCCGCTGTCGTCGAACATCTTTCCGCAGAAGAACGGCAGCAAGGACTGGGAGTTCGATGTCGTCGGCATCTACGACGGCATCGACGAGCAGTGGAAGTCGCAGACCAACGGCATCTACATCAACCACGCCTACTGGGCGGAGGCGTCGATGTTCGGCGGCGGCCTGGCCGGCATGTTCGCGATCAAGCTGCAGGACCCGTCAATGGCGGAAGCGATCGCTCGCGAGATCGACAAGCGCTTCGAGAATACGGCCGACGAGACACGCTCGATGGCCGAGAAGGATTTCACCGTCAATTTCTTCAAGCAGCTCGGCGATATCGGGCTGATGGTGCGCTGGATCCTGTTCGCGGTGTTTTTCACTCTGCTGCTGGTGGTCGGCAACACCATGGCGCAGAGCGTGCGCGAGCGCATTCCGCAGTACGCGGTGCTCAAGACCCTGGGCTTCGGCGACAACGCCGTGCTGGCCCTGGTGCTGGGTGAAACCCTGGCCCTGTGCGTGCTCGGCGGTGTTGGCGGCCTGCTGGTGGCCTACGTCTTGAGTCAGGGCATCGCTGCCAATGCCGGCGGCTTCCTGCCGCCGATCGTGATCGGGCCTGCCGTGTGGGGCGCCGGCGCGGTGATGATCGTGTTGCTGACCTTGGCCGTCGGCCTGCTGCCGGGGCTGCGAGCACGCCGCCTGCGCATCGTCGACGCCCTCGCCGGCCGCTGAGACCTAACGGAGCACTCCATGTTCAAACAGACTTTCGCGATCACCGCCCTGAACCTGCGCAGCATCCCGCAGCGCTGGGGCGCCTCGCTGGTGATCGTCATCGGCCTGGCCGGCGTGGTGGCGGTGTTCACCGCGCTGCTGGCGATGGCCAACGGCTTCGCCTCCACCTTGCAATCGGCCGGACGCGCCGACAATGCGATCGTATTGCGCGGCCAGTCGGGTGCCGAACTCAATTCCGGCTTCGGCGGCGAATCGACGCAGCTGATCAAGCTCGGCCCGGGCATCCGCAAGGACGCCGATGGTCGGCCTCTGGCGGCCGGCGAGTTGATGGTCATCAGCGAACTCGGCCGCAAGGACGACCCGGCCGCGGTGGCGAATGTCACCTTGCGCGGCGTCGAGGCGGCTTCGTTTGCGATCCGCCCGCAGCTGCAGATCACGGCGGGTCGTC
>DASUOA010000432.1:0-3260 GCA_036276895.1 Arenimonas sp.
TGGGCTGCGCCGGAACCGCTGCGCCGCCGCCCGCGCCGGGCGGTTCTGCTTGCGCCGATTCCCAAGTCGGTTCTTCCATGTTGGCTACCTTGCGCGGGGTCTTGGCCCTGATTCTGGTCGCGGCCAGCACGCTGGCACATACCGCCGTGCTGCTGCCGCTGTCACTGTTCAAGCTGCTGTTGCCGTGGACGTCGGCGCGCGCCGCGGTGTCGCGGCTGCTGGTGCGCATCGCCGAAAGCTGGATCGCGTTCAACAGTGGCCTGATCGACGTGATGACGCCGACGAGCATCGAGGTCGAAGGCCTCGACGGCCTGCGTCACGAGGGCTGGTACCTGGTGCTGGCCAACCACCAGAGCTGGGTCGATATCCCGGTGCTGCAGAAGGTGTTCAACCGCCGTATCCCGTTCCTGAAGTTCTTCCTCAAGCGGCAGTTGATCTGGGTGCCGATCCTTGGCCTGGCCTGGTGGGCGCTGGACTTTCCCTTCATGCGGCGGCTGTCGAAATCGCAGCTGGCGCGCAATCCGGCCCTGCGCGGCAAGGACATGGAGATCACCCGCCGCGCCTGCGAGCGCTTCCGCCTGCTGCCGGTGTCGGTGATGAATTTCGTCGAGGGCACCCGTCTCACGCCCGCCAAGCATGCGGCGCAGGGTGGCGCCTATCGCCACCTGCTGCGGCCCAAGGCCGGTGGCGTGGCTTTCGTGATCGGCGCGATGGGCGGCATGTTGCAGGCGGTGGTCGATGTCAGCATCGCCTATCCCGATGGCCGGCCGACGGTGTGGGAACTGTTCACCGGACGGGTGCCGCGGGTGCGGGTGAAAGTGCGGCAGCGGCCGATTCCGTCCGATCTGGTCGGCGATTACGAGAACGATGTGGAGTTCCGCAAGCGCTTCCAGGCGTGGATGAACGGCGTCTGGGCCGACAAGGACCGCGATCTCGAACAGCTGCTGGCGCGCTGAGCGCTCATCCCAGCAGCCACAGCAGCGCCAGACCGGCGCCGACGCCGAACAGATTGCCGAGACTGCCGGCAAGAATCGCCGGCATGGCGAGGTCGTGGCGTTGTCGGCTTTCGGCCACCGCCATCGCCGTCGAGGCGCCGCCGATGCCGGCCTGCGATGCAATCGCCAACTGGTCCGGATCGATCCGCAGCCAGGCGCCGGCGAGCAGCAACAGCAGCAGGTGCACCGACAGCAGCACCACGACGAAGCCGGTCAGCGCCAGGCCGGCGGCGCCGGATGGCAACAGCGCCAGCTCGGCATTGGCGCCGACCACGGCGAGAAACAGGCAGACGCCGAAGCGCCCCAGCGCGCGACTGCCCGGCAACAGCGAGGGCAAGGCCGTCGGCGCCAGCAGCAGCGCCAGCAGGCCGATCAGCAGGATCGACGGCAGCGCCAGACCCTGCCGCGCCAGCCACGCCGCGCCCAGCTCGGAGACGCCGTAGGCGAGCAAGCCCAGCGTCAGCAGCAGGGCAAAAGCGCCCAGGCTGGCGAGCTGCTCATGCGCGCGTTGCGACTGCTGCTGCGCGTGCCGCGAGGAATGATGCCCGGCGATCCAGCTGCCGTGGCGGAAGCGCGGCAGTCGCATCAGCAGCGCCGGCAGCAGGCAGCACAGCAGCACCCACAGCGCGGCCACGGCGGCGAACAGCGCGCGCGCATCGCTGCGGGGTGCCGAGGCGATCTGCAGGCGTTCCGCGATCGCTTCGAACTCCGCACCGCTGCCGACGAAGCCAGCGACGAACATCGCCGCCACGTGCGCCGCCGCATCGCCGAAGTGCGCATCGAGATGGGTCAGTGCATATGCCACCACGCCTCCGGCCACCGTGCCGATCGCGCCGAAGAAGAACGCCAGCAGCAACATCGGTGCGCCCTGCAGCAACTGTCGCGGATGCGCGTCGAGCAGCAGGTAGAAGATCGCCATCGGCGCCACCACCACGAAGATGCTGGCGTACAGCGGCGGCAGCTGCGAGCCGCCCGGCAACAGCCCGAGGTTGGCGGCACTCATCGCCAGCAGCAGGCTCAGTGCCGGCGCGCCGAGGATGCGGCCCAGCGGCAGCCGCGCCAGTCCGTCGGCCAGTGCCACGCACAGGCAGAGCACGGTCAGGATCAGCAGTGGAACGGTGCCGGGCATCGCTGCAGCATGACAGCCTGACGCGGTCTGGCAAACCGTCTTACTCGAACAGCGCTTCCTGCAGCGGCAGGTCGTCGGCGCGGCAGAAGTGGCTGAGGCCGACGCCGACCAGCCGGTAGCGGGTTCGCAGCGGCAGATCGACGCGCGCCCGCAGCGCCAGCGCCGCGTCGACGAAAGCCGGCAACGAGGCCGGCGGCAGTGCCGGCGTGTGGCTGCGGGTGAGTACCTGGAAGTCGCTGGTCTTGAGCTTCAGCACCACGGTGCGCGCCACCCGGCCCGGGTCGCGCTGGTAGCTGGCCCAGACCTTTGCTGCCAGCTCGCGCAGCGGAGCGTCCAGCTCGCCGAGGGTGAGGTCGCTGGCGAAAGTGTCTTCGGCGGAGATCTGCAGGTTGGGTCGCTCGCTGACTACCGGCTCATCGTCGATGCCCAGCGACAGCTCGTGCAGGCGCTTGCCCCAGCGGCCGAAGCGACGCTGCAGTTCAACCTCGCCCAAGGCACGCAACTGCCCAACGCTGTGGATACCGAGTTGTTCGAGCTTGGCTTCCATCACTTTGCCGACGCCGGGCAGGCGCCCGACCGGCAGCGGTGTCAGGAAGGACAGCGCGCGGTTGGGTCGGATCACGAATTGCCCATCGGGCTTGCGCCAGTCCGAGGCGATCTTGGCCAGGAACTTGTTGCCGGCAATACCGGCCGAGGCAGTGAGCTGGGTCGTCTCGCGGATCTCGGCGCGGATCGCTTCGGCCACTGCGGTCGCCGAGGGCAGGCCGCCGAGGTCGTCGCTGACGTCGAGATAGGCCTCGTCGAGCGACAGCGGCTCGATCAGCGCGGTGTGCCGGGCAAAGATCTCGCGAACTTGCCTGGACACCGCCTTGTAGCGCGAGAAGTCCGGTGGCACGAACACCGCCTGCGGGCACAGTCGCTCGGCGCGTAGGGCCGGCATCGCCGAGCGGACCCCGAAACGCCGCGCCTCGTACGAGGCGGCGCACACCACCGAGCGCGCCCCGCGCCAGGCCACCACCACGGGACGCCCTCGAAGCCGCGGATCGTCGCGCTGCTCGACCGACGCGTAGAAGGCGTCCATGTCGACGTGGATGATCTTGCGTGGCGAAGCCATGCCCGCATTTTCGCGCAGGCAT
>DASUOA010000433.1:0-20304 GCA_036276895.1 Arenimonas sp.
AGCCTGCAGCGACTCAAGGGCGGGCAGAGCTTTTCGCCACGCAAAGTCGGCCCCGAGGAAGACCTCGACGTCTTCTACAGGCGGCAACTGCTGGAAGCCGAACGGCAGAACTACTGGAACCAGTTCAACCTCGGCCTGCTCGACAAGAACGCCACCACCAAACTGGTCGAGGCAGTCGAAGTCGCACTCGACGGCCAGCCCGACCTCGGCCCGCGCGCCAAGTTGCAGCAGCTGTGGTCCGACGACGACTGGCTCGAACAACTCAGCCACCGCCTCGGCCTGCGCCAGACCCGCTTCCGCCGTCTCGCCCTGCAATACGCCACGCTGCGCGGTTACGCGCAGGCACAGCAGACGCTGCTCGACATCGCCGATGGCCTGGCACCGGACGCGAATCTCGCTGCACAAGCGGACGCTGCTATCGAAGCCAACCTGCAACAGACGCAAGCGCGCGCCGCTGCCTTCCGCCGCGAACACGCCGACACCGTGACCCGTCTTGAGACCTACACAGCCCTGCGCCTGCTGCTCAATCGCCGCCGCGATGCCGTGCACCACCTTGGCGAAGAGGGTGTGCTCGAGCCGGCAGAAACACGCAAACTGATCGAGCGCGTCGAGCACCAGATGTTCAAGCTGGCGCGCGGCGGAGTGCTCTGACGCGGCGCCGCGCGTGGGCATAATGAGGCACCGGGAACCATGACAGGGCACTCGACGTGCAGACATCGCACCGGCTGATCCACTGGAGCGGCGCCGTATTCGCGGCCGCCGGCTATGCAGCGATTGCGGTCCAGGTGGTCCGCCTGTGGCTGGACCCGATGGCCTGGGGCGACGAGCGCTGGATCGGCTACACGCCGCGACTGTTGATGGGCGAGTTCGCGCTGCTGGGCATCACGCTGGTGGCCGCGGGTCTGTGCACCGTGGTTTCGAAGCTGATTTACAAGATCCTGATTTCAGCCGGCCTTCTCCTGCTCTTCTTCGGGCCTTCGATCTTCGTCGCGCACATGCTGGGCGACGAGCCGCTGCTGGACTACCTGCTGCTGCTGATCGTCGCCCGATTCCTGGTACTGGTCAGCAGCTCCGCCTCCGGCTACGAGGATCTGCTCGGCCATTCCGCCATCGCCCTGGTCATATTTTTCTTCGTCATGCTGGGCATGCTGCTGGTGACCGCGGTGCTGCCGATGCCGCTCGGTGGCATCGACGATGCCTTGCTCAAGCGCATCATCCCGTGGGAGGCCGAGACCCCCTGGGATCGCGAGCCGCAACGCTCGATCGCCACCATCGTGGTCTATTGCGTGGCCATGGTCGCGGTCGAACTGCTGCTGATCGGGCCCGCCCGCTATCACCACGCCATGCAGCACGGCGAGGGATTCCGAAAGACCTGAGGCCTCCCCAGCACCCGTTCTATCGTCGTCCGGTGCCGCTACTGCCCCGGCGGCGGCTCCCACAGTTCGATCTTGTTGCCTTCCGGGTCGAACACCCAACCGAACTTGCCGAACTCCGACTCCTCGACCTTGTCGACCACGTTGCAGCCCTCGGCGCGCAAGGCCGCGAGCAGCGCGTGCAGGTCGGCGACGCGGAAGTTGACCATGAAGGGCGCGGTGCTGGGCGCGAAGTAGTCGTTGTCGGCGGCGAAGATCGACCACACGGTATTGCCGGCCACCGGCTGGCCTTGCGCGTCGACCCAGGGAAACACCGCGCCGCCCCAGTCCTGCACACCAATGCCGAGATGGTCGCGATACCAGGCACGCAGCGCCTCGGCGTCGCGTGCCTTGAAGAAGATGCCGCCGATGCCGGTAACCCGTTGCATACCCGTCGCCTCCTTCGTCGGAACCTGTTTCAGCCCTGTGCCCGCGGCCGCGCGTGCTGCAGACCGACACAAAGCAGACAGGCGATCAGCAGCACGCTGTACTCGGCCCCGTTACGCCCAAGGCCGACCACGAACCAGCCCGCCGGTGCATGCACCAGCACGATGCCCATGGCGTAGATGAAGGAATAGACCAGGGTCAGCGGCAGCACCAGCCGCCGCGCCAGCAGCAGCGGCGTACCGATGATCTCGATGGCAGTAATGGCGATGGCGATCGCCAGGCCGAACGGGAAGCCCAGGGAATCGAGCCAGGCACCGAACGGTGGAACGCCACCGGCGATCCAACGCGCCCAGCCATGCGCGGCAATGAACAGCGCCAGCAACACGCGCAACACATCCCAACCCAGCGCGCTGCGCGCGGCTTCGGACTCCAGCGACTTTGGCAACGGCAACAGCATCGGCATCTCCACCGGTGAGGACCGAGGCATCCTAACGCAGGACTGGTGTGATTCGTTCAGGCCGCGGCGAATCGCCGCCTCACCGGACTTCTTCGAGCAAACCGACCAGGTTGCCATCGGGATCGCGCAGGAAGCCGGTCCACAGCTCATGGTCGGGCATCTTCGCAGTGAGCTGCGGCGCCCGCTCGTCGCGCGCGCCGTTCGCCACCAGTGCTGCATGTGTCGCGGTGATGTCATTGACGCGGAAGTACAGGATCGAGTTGGCACCGACCGCACCTGCGCCCTGCGGCGTGCTCAGCATCAGGCGGATACCATCGGCGTCGAGGAAGGCCAGCTCAGGTCCAGCGCGGAACAGCAGCGGCAAACCAAGCAGCCCGTAATAGAATCCCAGCGCGCTGTCGACATCGCTGACGGTGATCGCGATCTGGCGGATACCGGAAACGGCAGGCTTGGCGTCCATAGCGCTCCTCAGGCTTTCTTGACGAATTCCGACTTCAGTTGCATGGCACCGAAGCCATCAATCTTGCAGTCGATGTTGTGGTCGCCGTCGACCAGGCGGATATTGCGCACCTTGGTGCCGACCTTCAACGGCGTCGACGAGCCCTTGACCTTGAGATCCTTGATCACGGTGACGCTGTCGCCGTCCTGCAGCAGGTTACCAACCGCATCGCGCACTTGCAGCGCTGGCTCATCGGTCGCCGCGGCTTCAGCCAGCGGCCACTCGTGCGCGCACTCCGGGCAGACATAGTTGTCGCCGTCGACATAGGTGTAGGCGGAGGCGCATTTCGGGCAAGCAGGCAGATCGGACATCTGGCGCGCACTTCTCTTGTTGGGATACCGACATTGTAACGCCTGCACCGTCGGCGCTAGTCCGGCACCTGCACCCGCGCCTTGATGTGCTTGAGATGCGCGACGATGGTGAAGGTCATCACCACCAGCAGCGACCACGAGCTCCATTTGCCAAGATGCACGACCGACCAGGCGCCGAGCTGGTCCGGGTACTGCCAGACGGCGAAGAAGGTGCTGATGTTCTCGGCCAGCCAGACGAAAAATCCGACCAGCACGAAGCCGATCAGCAGCGGCATTCGCCGTTCGCGTGTCAGCGGCACGAACACCACCGTCGAGCGCGCGTAAAGTCCCAGCGCCAGTGCCGCGATGTACCAGCGGTAATCGCCGACAAAGTGATGCGTGAAGAAATTGCCATAGATCAGCAGCGCCACCGCCGTCGCCATCCAGTAAGGCGGATGGTGTTCAATGCGCAGCTGCAGCAACCTCCAGGCCTGGATGATGTAGCTGCCGACTGCGGCGTACATGAAGCCGGAGAACAGCGGCACCCCGAACACCTTCGAGTAGGCGAAATCGGGATAGCTCCAGGAGCGGATGCCACTCGACGTCTTGAACACCTCAAGCGCGAAGCCGACGGCATGGAAGACGCAGATCGCTTTGACCTCGTCGGCGGTCTCCAGACGCGTCCACAGCATCCAGGCCTGGATGCCGAGCGCGATCAGCAGCAACAGGTCGTAGCGCGGGATGCCGAACAGGCCCGCACGCGGCACCAGAAACACCGCGGCAAAGAACAGCCCCGCGAACAGGCAGGCACGCGCTTCCTTGGCACCAAAGTAAAGGAACTCGACCAGAGCGCGCGGCAAGCGCAGCGCCCACGGCAGTGCCTGCCCGCCGAGCAGATGGCGGTCGATCGTGCTCAGCAGCGACGGCTGGTACGCCACATCCATCGGAAACACCTCGCGGTACAAACCCGTCACGCAGGCTAATACGGCGATATGGCAATTCGCGGGCAGGTTCTGGCCTTGCCGGCATCAACGATGTTCGCGGGACTCCGGCGATCAGCTCCGGCCCGGTTCACGCCCGTCGTACCGCGGCAGGACCGCGTCAAGATCATCCCAGGACGCCCGCGACGACACGAAGTTGTGCGAGATCGGACGCTCGGCGATGGTCGAGTCCAGCACGCCGAGGCGAATGCGCAGGCGCTGCGGATCCTGCGCGTTGGAGCTGTACAGCGGCGACGCGCAGATCCCGCAAAAGTGCCGCACGCGGCCCGGCGACGTTTCATAGCCGCGCACGGCGTCGCCGCCTCGGGTGATCCTCAGACCGTCAGCCGATACGAAGCCATTGGTCGCGTAAGCCGTGCCAC
The DNA here is from genome assembly GCA_036276895.1 of Arenimonas sp. Taxonomy (GTDB): domain Bacteria; phylum Pseudomonadota; class Gammaproteobacteria; order Xanthomonadales; family Xanthomonadaceae; genus Arenimonas. The sequence goes on from DASUOA010000433.1 coordinate 4,409, forward strand.
TGGACTTGCGGCAGCTCGAACAATGGCAATGGATGATCGCGTCGATACCGCCATGGATCTCCAAGGCGACGGCCTTGCAAAGACAGCTGCCCACATACATCGCGAACTACTCCGGCGTTCTCTGACAGTCGAGCGCAGGCGGCCCGCTGCGGTAAGCGTCTTTGGGTACGGGACCGAGCACCATCACCGCTCAGGCCGAAGCCGATCGATAACCGAGCACGCGCGCCGGCAGGAACAACACTGCCGTGAGCAGCGCGAACACCCCACCCACGGCAATGCCCAGCAGCCGGAACGGCAACGACAGAATCCACACCACCGGCCACAGGACCAAAGCGAGGATCGCCAACGGCCAACACAGGACGAACAGGATCAGCCAGCCGATCAATACAAGCAGCGTTTGCATGCGTGACCCTCCCGACGTGTATCGCGACCCGATGCTACGCCGAGCGCGCACATCCGGCATGTGCCGAAAGCGCTAGCGCGAACTTACTCGGGTACCCAGCTTGATCGCCAGCCACGCCATCGGCAAATAGGCCAGCAGCAAGTCTGCCGCGATGAACCAGGCCGGCGCCGGGATCATCACGCTCGCGGCGATGCCGCCGCACAGATAGAGCACGCCGATGGCCCAAGCGAACCTGGACTTGTAGCTGGCCGCGACCAGGTAAGCCAGCAGCCCACCCACCAGCGTGCCCAGGGCGTGCGCCAGGAACGGCATCAGGAAATGCCGTGGCTCGAACAGGTGGATGCCCGCGGCAAGCCCTTCGGGGGTCGTGACATCGACACCGGCCGGCGGCGGAATCAGCAACGGCCCGAAGGTTACCAGGGCCATGTTGACGCCGCCGCCAATGAACACACCCGCCAGCACCGCCAGAACATTGCGCAACCATGTGGCCATCGACATGCCTCGGAATGTTGGATTTGGAGGATCGCCGCGAGCGTGAATACGCGACCTAGGTTCGCGCCTTGCCCGACTTGCGCCGCAGAATTTCGCTCAGCTTCAGCTCGGCGAAATCGCGGAACTCGCCGGCATCGTAGAAGCGGCCATAGCAGGTCGGGCAACTCTCGAACCAGATATGCGGCTGGACCGGATCGACCATGCGGATCAGCCGGCTGTTCGGGCAGCGCGGGCAGTCGATGCGATCGATCGCGTTGAACTCCGCGCCCTTGGCGGCATCGCCGACGTCAACAAAGGAAGCGTGCGGCTTGATGTCCTCGTGCTCCATGTTGTCGAACCACAGGCCCTGGCAATGCGTACAGCGATCCACCACGCCATCGGCGGTGGCCACTTCATCACAGGGGGAGTGACACTTGGGGCAGTCCATTGAATTCTCCGGGCGGGTCGTATGGCGGCGGCTGCCGCGCGCTATGGATTCTGCCGCGCGCCGTCGCAGATTTCATAGTAGTCACCCTTCTCGGCGACAAAGATGTGCAGCCCGACCTGCGTCCCGGTCGGCGCCTCGATCGCACCCATCGCCACGCCGATCCAGTCGTGCTTGACCTGGTCGATCGGCTCGAAGAACAACGACGAGCCGCAGACGCCGCAGAACCCGCGCCGCGCCCTGTCCGAGCGTTGGTGCCAGCACAAGTGCTCGAGGCCCTGGATGTCGATGCGTGAGCGCGGCACTTCGACGCTGGCAAACACATGCCCGGTCCACTGCCGACATTGGCGGCAGTGGCAGTACTCGACAGGGCCGAGCTCACCTTCGATGGTGAAACTCACCGAACCGCAGATGCAGGAACCGCGAGTCATTGGCGGACTCCGGCGCCCTCCGCCAATTCAGTGAGAACGGACTCCTGCAAATGCGATGAACGCCGGTCACTGATGATGATGTACACCGCAAACATCGCCTCGATGCCGGAGCCGACAAAGGCTGCCAATGTCGGCGTCGTCAGCGACATGCCGAGCACCCATCCGGCCGCCGCCAGCGCCAGGCCGAGCAGCCAGTACACGCGCAGGCCGAACAGAGTATGGAAAGTCAGGTAGCGGCCACCGATCACCAGCAGCATCGCCGGGAAGAACCACTCGATGCGCTGCATCGACGCGGCGAACGCCAGCGGCAGGCTGAAGATCAGCCACATGGTCGTCGCCCCGGCCAGCGAGCCCAGCGGGTTGCCCTTGCTGTGCCCACCGGATCGACCGAGCACCTTGCAGAACAACACGCCCGCCGGGTGGATCGCCATGCCGCCGACGAACAACACCCATACCGCCTGTTGCGGCGAAAGCTGCAGGGTGGCGATGGCGGCCGCCAGCCACGCCAGCGCGGAGGCGAGCACGCCAGCGCCACCGCTGCAGTAGCCGGCGCGCATATCGGATTGGGATTGGGCCAGGTCGCTCGTCATCTCAGTTCCGTTGTCGAATGGTTGAATCAGGGTGGCAAATGCCAGCTGGGGATATCAAGACCCAGCAGCGCTGCGAGCGCGGGAAACACGCACCACAGCACGAACACTCCCAGGCCCAGCGAACCCACCGCGATGGCAGGCAGATAGCGCAAAGCCTGCGGCACTGCCCGCTGCGCGAAGGCGCGATGCCAGCGCCACGGAAACAGCACCAGCACCGCCGACGTGCCGACCAGCAGCCAACCGAAACCGGAGAACGCCATCGGGAATGGGGATTGCGCCGCCTGCGCCACGAATGCCAGTCCAACCACGATCCGCACCGACAACTCGGCGTAATGGGCGCCGGCCGATCCGGCGAAGCCCATCAGGAAAGTCGATGCGCGGGTCGGTGCCAGCACGCAGAGCAAGCCAAGGGCGATGAAGTAGACGCCGGTCAGAACCAGCACCAGCAGCGGGAAGGCATCAAGCATCAAGCTAGCCTGCCGCGTCGTAGGCAGCCTTGATCCAGCCCACCAACTCGGCATCCACCTCGGCCACATCGGTCAGCTTGACGCGGTAGTTGCACATCTGACCGGCCGGCAGTTTCTCCAGTCGTGGCGAGGCGGGCAGCTCCTTGATGTTCAGGCCGACTTCCACCCGCGTGTTGGTGGCTGGGCCGATCATCGCGAACTGCTTCTTGCGGCGGTAGCTGATGTACTTCTGCTTGGGTGCCGACTCGAACGCACCGAGCCGCTGCAGCGGCGGCAGCAGTGCGTCATGGATCCCACGCAGCGCCGCCTTGGCGCCGGTGTACAACGCGTCCAGCGGATCAGCCGCCGCATCGGCAGGCGCCTGCCCGGCCGCTTTTGCCAGGTGGGCGATGGTGTTGGCATCGCCGTGGCCGAGACCGAGGCTGCTTTTCAGCATGGCCACGATCTCGCTGTGCTTGGTCAGTCCGCAGCTGCGGATATCCGCGATCAGCTGGTCCCTGCTCTTGCCGGTACGCGCCTCGATGTTGTGGATCTGGGTTGCCAACGCTTTTTCGAGATCAGCCATGTCGCTCTCCCCGTGTCCAGTCCGTGCCGGAGCTTACCCTGCCAGCCGCGCCATCACCTTGACGTCGACATAGCGACCATCGCGGAAGGCGTAATTGCGGCAGATGCCCTCGACCACGAAGCCGTGCTTCTCGTACAGGCCGATCGCCGCGTGATTGTCGGCATACACTTCGACCTCGATGCGCGAGATGTTCATCCACTGCTCGCAGCTGTCGATGGCCGCAGCCAGCAGCGCCGAACCGACGCCAGTGCGCCGCGCCGACGCCTTGACGCCCATGCCGAGCGTCGCCGCATGGCGCCGCCGTGGCGAGCGATACGCCTCCAGCCCGAGCTGCCCCACCACCTCGTCGCCGCGCACCGCGACCAGGCAAGTGAACCCCTCGCGCGAAGCATCGAGCTTGGCCGCCCAATGCGACAGCGGCTGATAGGGCAGCTGCAGGGTGTCGGCATAAGCCTGCGGCTCGGCGTACAGCGCATGCACCTGCGGCAGGTCGGCCGGTTCGAGGTGGCGGATGATCATGGGCGGCATGGGCGCTCGTAGGATCGGGCGGGAAGGAGAAGCATGCCGCGATCGCGTGGATAGCGCACCACCTTACGTGCCTGCCTGCGGCTGCCCTTCGATCACGCCTTCAATCCATTCGCGGTAATGGCTCAGGCGGACGTTACAGGTGATTTGACCGTAGAGCCCTGGGCGGGTCGTTCTGACATCGCCGTGAATGAATCCCCAGGCGGCCAACCCGGCCAATATCCATTGGTCATCGACCCGGATGAGCGCAGGACCGCCGCTGTCTCCGCTACCCGTTTTGCCCTCAAGGGGCAGGGCCGATGCTGGCTCGTCGAACACATAGCAAAACCAGCGATCATGCGCACTGGTGATCGTGTTGAACGCACGTCGCAGTTCTGTCCGATTGGGGCCATGCGGGCTGTGCCCGGCGGCGCCTGTGCCCGTCGCGCCCTTCCCCACGATCTGGACGATCTGGCCGGACTCGTCGCCGCGCCTGTGGATTGCGACCGGCGCGACATCCGTTACCGGCTTCGTCAACTTGACCAGCGCAATGTCGTCAGTCGAGGCAATCTGCACCACAGCCAGTATCCACTCGCCCGTGGACAGGGCTTGATTGATCAGCTCCTGGGGCGGCCTCGCATAACCGGGATGGATGACGATTCGGTCAACGTCCCGCGCGACCCCGTTGATGACCACCTGATCGAGTTCGTGATGCTGCGGGATCGTATGCGCGGCGGTGATTGCCCACTGGGGCGCGATCAGCACGCCGTGGCCTTCGCCCGGCATGTCGACGAGCGCTGGGAAATCGGACGCCTGCATCCTGTACTTCGAGTCATCAACGTCGTCGCGGATGACGATGGCGTTGGCGGATGATGAGACTGCAAGGAGAATGAGCAACAAGAATCGAGTCATCTGTGGCGCCTTCGCAAGTAACACCGTACTTCCTGCAACGACCAACCCCAGCTGCCGCCCAACATTGAAGTTGAGCGGCCCCGGCTGTTGCATCAACGAACAACTCGGCCGCTTATCGACCATCATCCAAATTGAGCGTGTTCTCAGCTCCAATCCCTGCCGCCTTGAGATTGTTGGCGCGCTCCGTGGCCTTGGCCTTGTTGGCTTCTCCCCAAGCCAGGGACTTCTCGGTATTCACCGTCAATTTGGTGCCCTTGTCCCACTTCTTGAACTCGTCGCCGTCCAGCGCGCCGCCGCGAACCGGCTCAAGGCCCCAGAGCCCGTCAATGATGTGGGCCCGGAAGTAGTACGTCTTGCCTGCGGAAACCTGCGCTTTGTAGAGGCGGGTGCCGGAGGCACCGCCGAAGATGGTGGTGGCGAACAGGTGCTCGCCGGCGGGAACGGTGTATGCGAACTTGCTGCCAGCGTCCACGATCCCGATGAACTTCGCCTCGTCTGCCGTTGCATCAAAAACAGGCACAGCAATCGCAGCGCCGACGAACTTGCCGGGGCGCATGAACACGATGGTCGCCTTGTCGGGCGTCGTGACCAACGGCTCCGTGGTCTTCTTCATCTTGCCCGCGTACGAAGGAGCGGACACAGAAAGCAGCAGGAGGGCAACGAGCGCAATACGGGAAAACTTCACGAGAGTATCCAATAGGTAAAGTAGCCGGATAGTTTGACCGAAGTATCGCGCCACTGACAGATGTCCAGCCGCAGATGAAAAGCACCGTCGAACCCGAAGACACCCGCCCCTTCGTCGTCCCCTGCGCCACGCTGGGTCTTGATGCGCCGTGGCGCTGGCTGCGCCTGGGCTGGAACGACCTGCGTCGCGCGCCGCGGCTCAGCCTCGGCTTCGGGCTGGTGGTGTTCGCGGTCAGCCTCGGCGTGTCGCTGCTGGCCTGGCAGCTCGGGCGCTTCGCGCTGCTGGCGGCCTTGCTGTCGGGCTTCGTGTACATCGCGCCCTTGCTCGCGGTCGGCCTGTACGGCGTCAGTCGCGCGCTGCAGGCCGGGCAGCAGCCGGGCGTTCTCGCATCGCTCGCCTTGGCGCGGCGCGTGCTCGGGCAGGCGGCGGTGTTCGCGCTAGCGCAGGGCGTGATCCTGATGCTGTGGGCGCGCGCGGGGATGATGGTCGATGCCTTCGTGCCGATCGTCGAAGGCGACTGGACCACGCTGGCCGAATACCTGCTGATCGGCTCGCTGGCGGGCTCGCTGTTCGCGGCGCTGACCTTCGCCTCGGCGGCGTTCTCGCTACCGATGATCGCCGACCGCGATGTCGACATGGTCACCGCCGGTGTCTCCAGCGTGCATGCGGTGCTGCGCAACAAGGGTCCGCTGTTGCTGTGGGCGGCGATCATCGTGCTGCTGACTGCGATCGGTTTCGCTACCGCCCTGCTCGGAATGATCGTGGTGATGCCGTGGCTGGCCTACGCCAGCTGGCATGCCTACCGTGAGACGCTGGATGCATCGGCGTGGCCGGTGTTGGAGTGAGCGCCACCGCGAACGCTACTCGCGCTCCAGCGGAGTCGCTTCTTCGAGCAGCTCGCCATCCCCCGGTATCGACTCCGCCTCGATGGCAGTTCCCGCCGTCGACAACAGATCCAAGCTGACGCTGTCCCCCGCCAGCGTCAGCCACACGTGCCGGAACTCCCACCGCCCGGCCTGCAACTCCGCCTCGACAAACAACTTGGCATCCGCATGCGGGCCGGACAGCGGCATCACCAGTTCGGCGTGGCCGCCGCTGCCATCGTGGCGGATGCTGCCAGTCACCAGCCAGCCAGGTTGCAAGGGGATGCCGACGCGCTCGATCACCACCGGGTTGCCGCGGGCAAAGGCCAGTGCCTGCTGGTAGACATCGCTCGACCGCAGCAGCGAGAACGCGAAGGCGCCGAGCGCCAGCATCGCGCCCACCAGCAGCACGACCATCACCAGGCAGCCGCTGGCCAGTGCCCAGGGCCAGTGCCGCGCAAACCAGCCCTGCTTTACCGGCGCGTTCATGTCGGCGGTTCGGCGGCTTCGTCGCGTTCGCCCTTGCGCCGCTCGACCGCCAGCTGCACCACGAACTCGGCGCCACCCTCGGGATGGTTGCGCGCGCTGACCCTGCCGCGATGCAACACCACCAGCTCGCGGGCGATGGCAAGGCCCAGGCCGGTGCCCTCGCGGCGCGCGGCATTGGTGCCTTGGCGGAAGCGCTCGAAGATCTGCTCCAGCGCTTCGGCCGGGATACCGCCGCCGTGGTCGCGGATGCGCATCTCCAGCTCGCCGTTGTCGAGCGTGCCGACATGCACCTCGACCACGCCGGCGTCGGGCGAATACTTGATCGCGTTCATCACCAGGTTGCGCACCACCTGGCCGAAGCGGGTGGCGTCGAGCGGCCACTGCAACGCCTCGTCGGCCTGCAGGTCGATGGCGATCCGGCGCGCCGCCGCCAGCGGCGCGACCTCTTCGCAGACCGATTGCAGCAGGCGGCGCACGCCCTGCGTCTCACGTGCCAGCGACATGTGCCCGCTCTCGAGCTTGGACAGGTCGAGCAGGTCGTCGACCAGCCGCAACAGGTGCCGGGCGCCGCCGTTGATCTTGCCGAAGTAGGTCTGCGCGGTGGCGGCGTCGAGTTCGTCGGCGTCGTCCAGCGCCAGCTGCGAGAAGCCGATGATCGCGTGCAGCGGCGTACGCAGTTCGTGCGAGATATTGGCCAGGAACTCGCTCTTGATCGCGCTGGCGTGCTGGGCGCGGTCGCGCGCGGCGATGGCGGCCTGGGTCTGCTCCGAGACCAGCGCGCCGAGCTGGCTGCGATGTGCTTCGAGCAGGCGCCGCGCCTCGCGGTCTTCGGTGACGTCCATCACCACGCCGATCAGGTCAAGCAGCTTGCCGTCGGGGCCGAAATGCACGCGCGCCAGGGCCTGGATGTCGCGCGCCGGATGCTCGCGGCTGAGCACCCGGAAGTCGAGGCTGATCGAACCCTGCTGGCTGGCGGTGCCGGCCAGCAGCGTGGTCTGCACGCGCACCGCGTCTTCTTCCGGAAGGCGCTTGAGGAAGTCGAGCAGCGAAGTCGGCTGGCCCTGCTCGCCGAAGCCAAACAGCTCGCGGCTGCGTGCGTCGAAGCTCCAACGGTCATGGCCGAGGTCGTACTGCACCAGGCCGATGCCCGCCGATTCGCAGGCGAGTTCGAACTTCTCCAGCAGCGCCTTCTGCTCGCGCGCGGCGCGGTGCTGCTCGGTCTGGTCGACGAAGGTGCCGAGCAGGCGCGCCGGGCGACCGTCGCCGCGACGCTCGACGATGGCGCCGCGGGCTTCGATCCAACGCTCGCCGCGAAAGGTCGAGGACATGCGGAAGGTGACGTCGATATTGCGTGCGCGGTCTTCGAGGTGCGCCTGCACCGCGTCACGGATCATGTCGTGCTCGGAGGGCACCGCCAGTGCCAACCAGGCATCAAGCCCGCGACCGGCATCGCTGGTGGACAGGCCGAACATCGCCAGCCAGCTCGGCGCGATGGAGAACCACTCGCGCTGCAGGTCCCACTCCCACCAACCGTTGTCGGCGACCTGCAGGGCGCCACGGATGCGCCGCTCGCGCTCGAGCAGTGCGACCTCGGCGAGCTTGGCGGCGCTGACGTCGATCCACACGCCATGCACGGTGCCGGGCTCGCCGTGGCCGTTGCGTCGCACGCGCTCCTCCAGCCAGCGCCAGCCGCCGGTGCGCGCATAGATGCGGAAGCTGATGGTGCGCGAGGGCACGTAGCCGAGTTCGCCGCCGAGCGTGGCGACATCCGAGGGATGCAGCAGGCGGGTCCACTCGGCCTGCGTCAACCGGCAAGGTGCCGGCGACAGGCCCAGCAGCTCGGCGGCATCGGCGTCGATGTCGCGGCTGCCATCGGCCAGGTGCAGCGTCCACTGGCCGATGCCGAGGTAGGAGCGCTCGGCCGATCCGGTATCGCGCACTTCCGATCGCTCACTCATGCCGGCCCTCCGCGGGCATCAAGCGCTGCCGCGTGCGCGCGGCGTCAAAGCTCCTGCCAAGAGGAGAGTTCGGCCCGCGCCCGCACCGTGTTGCCGTTGCCGAGGTACTCCACCTCGTCGAAGCTGAGGTCGCGGGCGAGACGGATGCCGCGGCCATTCGGATCGACCAGGCGCGATTCGTCGTCCTGCAGGAAGCGCGCGAAGTCGAAGCCCTTGCCCTCGTCGCGGATGGTGTAGGTGACCCACTCCTCGCCGCGCTCGACCTCGACCCAGACCCGGCGCGCGGCAAGATCAGAGTTGTCGAGGCGCTCGTTGAGCACGTCGTCGAGCTTGCCGGCCATCAGCGCGTCGCGCTTGGCCTCGTAGCCGAGCTCAAGATTGCCGTGCTCGACCGCGTTGACCAGCAAGGCCTGCAGGCCGAAGGCCACCGGGCGCGGGTCGCCGCTCGCGGCCGCCAGCCACGTGGCCAGCTCGCGCGCCTCGGCCAGGGTGCGGAAGCAGAAGGTGCCGTTGACGATCAGGCCGAACGGATTGCACTCCTGCAAGCGCGCGCGCATGTCGCGCAGCTGCCGGTAATTGCCGACCGCGCCCTGCACGATCGGCAGCAGCTGGCGGCGGTCGAAGGGTTTGACCAGATAGTAGTGGGCGCCGGCCGAGAGCCCCTCGCCGACCTGCACATTGGTGCCGGCGGCGGTCTGCAGGATCACCGGCAGGTCGGACAATCGGTCGTCGACCTTGAGCGCCTGCAGCACGGCGATGCCGTCCATCTCCGGCATCATCCGGTCGAGCAGCACCGCGTCGAAGGCCTCGGGGTCGGACTGCAGCAGGGTCAACGCCTCGCGCCCATTGCTGGCCTCGGCAGTGAGATAGCCGGTGCGCGCCAGCATGCCCTTGAGCAGGGCCAGGTTGTCCGGCTCGTCGTCGACCAGCAGCAACCGGACCGGGCGTTCCGGATGGGTGATGTTTCCGGCGGCAGCGGCGTGCATCTCGCTCATGGGTTCGACCTCAGGTTCGACCGGGCGACAGCAGGACAATCATGCACCGAAATGCGGGGTCACCGACATCCCCCCGCCTCGCGTGCGGCACGGCCGATATTGGCGCAGCGCTGTGCCTCCGGGCCACGCCGAAACCAGGCCTGGAACGTGTTGGCGTCGAGCAACAGCCGCTCGGCGCTGCAGCCGGTGGCGGTGAATTCGCCGCTGTAAGGATCGTCGCCGTGGCTGAGGTAGAGGCCTTCGCTGGGGAAGTGCGCCTGGTAGTGTGCGCAGGTCGAGACCATCGTCACCGGGATATTGGCGCTGCGCAGCAGCGCGCGCAGAAAGCCCGCCGTGCCGAAGCAGCCGGCGGTACGCGGCCGTACCGGCCAGGTCGGACGGTCGAGGTGAGGCGTGCCCGCCAGCACTCGTGCCACCGGCGGGTAGCCGGGGTATTGCCATTGCGACTGCATGGTCGCGACCGAGACCCGGCCTTCGAAATGCATGGTGGTGTCGCGCAACCAGTCGAGCACCGCGACGATCGTCTGACGCCGATCTTCGCCCACGCGCCTGCGCAGGAAGGCCCATTGCTCAGACGCCGGCGATTGCAGTGCCATCCCGGACATGCCGAAATCGACCGCATAGCCAGCGTCTTCGCGGGCGAAAAACTCGCGCGCATCGAGCAACACCTCGAGTTGTGCCAGCGGATAGTCGCGGAGCGACCACGGCAGACGCGCCGCGTACTCCAGCGCCAGGCTGTGCCCGACCGAATCGAGGTACAGCGCCTCGGCGTCGGACTCGCGCAGCTGCTGGTGGATCAGGCCCTCGGCAAGTCCACGGTTGTCGGCGATGTTGTCCGGCACGCCAAGGTCGCTGGATGCACCATCCAGACTGCGCCGGAAGGCACGATACAACGCCTGCCGCTGCCGCTCCGGCCAGTGCCGGTACAGCACCGGGCCGTCGATGCCTTCCCATACCAGCTCGTCGGCGATGCCGCCGAGTTGACTCAGCCACAGTTCGAACTGCAACGCGCTCGGCTGCGCCGGCGCCGAAGCCTGCGGGCGACGTGAAGAGGTCGGTGCCGCTGCCGCGTGCACGACCAAGTCGCGGAAGTCGGTGGCGTATAGGAAGCGTTGCGGCCCACGGCGGCCGTCGCAGTAGATACCGACTTTGTAAGTTCCGGCAGCGAGTTTGCCGGGCAGCCGCGCGACGATGCGCGCACGGCTCCAGTGGATCACTTCCAGGTCGTTGACGCCGCCGAGATTGACCACCGGCCGTCGCCGCCCGCGCGCATCGGCGAACTCGCCGAGCAATTCGATCTCGCCCCCCGCCTGCGCGCTGGCCGGGCGCACCTCGCGCAGGCGATCGGCGCAGGGCTGCGCACTCACCGCGGAAACCGCGAGCAGCAAGCCGGCGATGGGCAGCAGGCGCCTCATGGCGGCAGTCTAACGCCGGCCCGCGTTCAGGGCGCGGCCAGCTTGCCATCACGGCGCCAAAACGCGGCAGTTACGTGCGCTGTCGCACCGAACCGGCGCGGTATCGACGCTACCGTCAGTGTCGGCCGCGCGCAGGGACAAACGCATTCCGCCGCCATTCACCGGCAGCGGCCAACTGTGTCGCATGTCGGCTCGCCGCCCATGGATGGCCGCATTGCAGGAGGACAGCATCATGTTTCCGTCCCGCCTCATCCAGGCCGTCGCCGGCCTGCTGCTGTTGACGCTCGCTGCGCCCGCCATTGCGCAGCGCGACCACTACCAGGACCCACCCGGGCGCGTCGCGCGCGTCTCCTACGCCCAGGGCGATGTCAGCTATTCGCCCGCCGGACTGCCGGACTGGCTGGACCTGCAACGCAATCGCCCGATCATCCGCGGCGACCGGCTGTGGACCGACCGTCGCAGCCGCGTCGAGCTGCAGATCGGAAGCAGTGTGCTGCGCATGGATGCCGAGACCGCGATCGAGCTGATGCAGCTCGACGACGAGCTGGCACTGATCCGGCTCAACGAAGGCACGGTGAACCTGCGGGTGTTGCGCCTACATCGCGGCCAGTCGTTCGAGGTCGCCACCCCGGACATGGCGGTGGTCATCGACCGTCCCGGCACCTATCGCATCGATGTCGATCCGCGCCAGCGCCAGACCACCATCATCGTCTGGCAGGGCCAGGCCGACGTCTACGGCCAGCGCTCGGACTTCCCGCTGCGTGCCGGCGACACCGTGCGCTTCTACAGCGACGACCTGCGCGACTACCGGATGTACGGGTTGCCGCGCGCAGACGCCTTCGACCGCTTCTGCAGCGATCGCGACCAGCGCCTGGCGCGTTCGCCGTCGCTGCGCTATCTCGATGACGACGTGCTGGGTTACGCCGATCTCGACGAGTACGGCAGCTGGCGGCGGGTCGACCGCTACGGCGATGTCTGGTTCCCCGAGCAAGTCAGCCGCGGCTGGGCGCCCTATCGCGACGGCCATTGGGTCTGGCAGGAGCCGTGGGGCTGGACCTGGATCGACAACGCGCCCTGGGGCTTTGCGCCATCGCATTACGGCCGCTGGGTGTTCATCTCGGGACGCTGGGCGTGGATCCCCGGCCCGCGCAACGTCCGCGCCACCTACGCGCCAGCACTGGTGGTGTTCATCGGCGGCAGCCGCTGGAGCCTGGCGCTGGGCCTGGGTGATCGCAGCCCGATCGGCTGGTTCCCGCTGGGCCCGCGCGAGGCCTATTTGCCGCCTTACCGCAGCAGCCAGAACTATTTCACCCGGATCAACGTCAACAACACGACGATCAACAACACCACCATCAACAACGTCTACAACAACTACGCCAGCGGCAATATCAATCTCGCTCAATCCGAGCATGTGAATCGCCGCGTCGCCGATGCCATCACCGCAGTACCGAGAGATGTGTTCGTCAACGCGCGGCCCGTGCGACAAGCGCAGCTCGCCCTGGACCGGCGTGCGCAAGACAGCGGCGAACTGCGACAACGGGCCGCGATCGCCCCGAGCCGCCGCAGTGTGCGTGGCGAGGCCGCCGATGCGCAAAGCGTGCCGGTTGCCGACGCCTTTACCCGGCCGGTGGTGGCACGGCACGCGCCGCCGCCGGCGATCCGCCCCTTTGCCGAGCGCGAGCGCGAACTGCAACGCAATCCCGGCCAACCGATGGCACGACCGGCCGACGAATCACGGCCGGGGCGCGCCGACGCTCCGACGCGCAACGTGCGGGTGCTGGGCGAACAGGGCGGGCGCAGCAACGTCCGCGAAGTCGGCTCCCGCCGCCCCGACGCCGCACCGCCGGGCAGCAGCCGCGAGCGCCTGCCCGTCCTGGAGCGCCGCGTCGATCCGGCCCCACCCGCGCGCAACGAGCCGGAGCCGCGACAGAACGAGCGGCAGCGCGATGCCGACGTGCGCGAGCAACAGGCCGAACGGCAACGCGGCGTCGAGGTTCGTGAGCGGCAGGCCGAGCGCCAGCAGCAAGCCGACGCGCGCACGCAGGAACAGGCGGAGCGGCAACAACAGATCGAGGCCCGCCAGCAGGAGCAGGCCGAGCGGCAACAACAGATAGAAGCGCGCCAACGGGAGGTCGCGGAAAACCAGCGGCAGGCCGACGCCCAGCAGCGCGCACAGGCCGAGCGGGAACAGCAGCTCGAACAGCGTCGCCAAATGCAGGCGCAACAGCAGGCCGAGCGTGAGCGCGAAGCGGCTGCACGCGAACAGGCGCAAGTCGAGCGCGAAGCGGCAGCACGCGAACAGGCGCAAGCCGAGCGCCAACGCATGAGCGAGGCAAGGCAACAGGCGGAGCGGCAACAGCAGGCTGCCGACCTGCAGCAGCGGCAGCAGGCCGAGCGCGAGCAGCGCGCCGCGGCCGAAGCGCGGGCGCAGCAGGAGCGCGAGGCACAGCGCGTCGAGCGCCAACGCGAACGCGCAGCCGCCGCCGAAGACAAGGCGCCCAAGCCCGAAGCGCGCAAGCCGGCACGCGATGGCCGCGGCAAGCCCGTGGCTGACGAAGAAGACGAGGACGACGACGCGGCCAAAGTCCGCGAGAACGAGAACCGGATACGGTAACGCCGGTGCAACCTGGCTCGCCGCCTCAGCGCGCCAAGTTGCCCATCAGCTCAAGCGGAGGGTGGCCGCGCGCATCGCTCAGCGCGCGACCAACTCCACGCGGCGGTTCTTGCCGCGCCCGCCATCATTGGCATTGCTTGCCACCGGAGCCAGCGGGCCTACGCCATGGCCTTCAAGCCGTGCGGCGGCGATGCCGTGCTTTTCCACCAGCACCTTCACTACGGCGCGCGCCCGTGACTCGGACAGCGAGCGATTGTGCGCCAGTGCGCCCTGCATGTCGGTATGGCCGACGACGTAAAGTTTCAGCTCGGACTGCTCGCGCAGCAGCTTGGCGATCTCGTCCAGCGCCGGCTGCGACTCGGGCTTTATGTCGGCCTTGTCGGTATCGAAATGGATGCCGTAGACACTGACCCGGCCCTCGGCGGCAATGCCCTTCGCCAGCGCCGCGGCATCGGCGACCACCATGTCGCCCTGCATGCCGACGACCTCGACAATATCCACCTGAGTGCGGCGCTTGCCGACCATCACCGCGATGTAGGCGGTACCGTCGCTGGTCTGCAGCTTGGTCGCGAGATAGCGCGGGTCGCCATCGGCGGCGGCGAACAGGCCGTTGAAGCGGTTCCAGCTGCTCCGTGCCCAGGATGGGCCGCAGTCATCCAGCGCGCAGGTGAACAGACTCCGGGCACCGACCGTGGCCAACGCCTGCTGGTAGTTGCTGAATATCTCCAGCGTCGAGCGCTCGGCGGGGTTGTTGTAGACGATCCGGGTCAGGCGACCCTCGACTTCCTCGGCGGTGAACTCGGCCTTGTCGGTCACCGCCGTCACCAGCTTGCACTGCGCGAACGCCTCGGCTTTGTGCGAGGCGATCTCGGAGCCAGTGTAGCGGGTCAACAGCGGGTGGTCGTCCTGCGCAACGGCAGCAGCCGATACCAGCAGCAAGCTAATGGCGGCGACACGGAGCGAGGCGAGCATTCGGGAGTCCCTGGGTGATTGAGATCAGGGGCGAGTGGAGCATGGTGCCGGGCGCGCGACAAGCTACCTCATGGTCGCGCACTCAAACGGGATCGCGCCTCACCGTCGGTATCGCTGCTACCAGACTGGCCACCGCCATGGCTGCCGCGACATGCTTGAGACTGTGCCCACTAACCCCGCCCAAGGCCTGCAGGATCGCCGCATCGAAATGCTCGAACAGCTTGGCCAGCGCGTACAGGCCAAGCGCCTGCCAGATCCGCTTGTTCACCGTGAAGCGTGGCGGATGCCGCCACAGCAGCAGCGGGATCATCAGCAGTGGCAGGAACTGCACCAGCACATACGGCCGCAGATCGCCCGCGCCTCGGCTCTCAGTCCAGTACCAGTACAACGCCGACGTGATGCCGGCCAGCAGCAGCGGCCATAGCGTGCGACCGCTCGCGGCGGACCAGACCCGCTCCTCGATCAACAGCGAGAGCAACGCCATGAATGCCACCGTCATCGGCAGGCGATCCCAGAGCAGACTGGCGTTGTCCGGCGCCAGGTGGTACCAAGCCGAGCCGAAAGCGACCGCGGCGACACCGAGGCAGAACACACGATAGGCAGCGCGCGGCACTTCTGCCGGAAGATATTGCCCGCGCCACAAGCCCCACACTCCGACCAGCAGGAAAGGCAGGTTGGACAGCACGTTGCCGGCATTGGCAATGTCGGCGGCGGCGCGGGTATCGGCGAAGGCGTGATAGGCGGGATCCTGCGCGATCGGGCCAATCATCAACAGTGCCAGCGCGGCCAAGATGGCGATGATGGCGAGCTGCACCACGCCGGACCGGTTCATGGCGATTTACCGACATGGTCATCGAACACGCGCCGCCGCAGCGGCATCAGCGTCTGCGCCAGCAAGCCGCGCGGCACCGTCTCGAGTTTGAGCACGCCGTACTCCTGCGGCCAGCTGCCGTCGCGCGGCAGCCTGAAGCTGCCCATGAGCATGTCGACCAGCGGCAGGTGGATCGCGTAGTTGCGGTCCCAGTAGTCGACGTGACGGGCGTGGTGCCAGTGGTGGTAGCGCGGGAGCACGATCAGGTACTCCAGCCACCCGAAACGGATGCCGATGTTGGCGTGC
>DASUOA010000434.1:0-11583 GCA_036276895.1 Arenimonas sp.
GATGCCGGCGTGCCGACGCCGGATGCCTCGAGCGGCGCTTCGGGCGTGACTCCTGCAGCAGCGCCCCCGGGCGAGGCTGACGTTGCTCCGGAGTCGGACACGCACCGCCTCAGGAATCCGCTGGGAGTTGCGGCATCCGATCCGGCAGATTGGAGCGACGAAGAGCTGGCGTACTACATGCAGGGCATTGACCGTCGCCTGTTCCCGGATGCAGGCGCCTTTCTGCTGCATCTGGAGAGCCGACTGGCGGCGGGTGACTTCAGCGCTTTGCCGCAGCTGGTGGATCTTGCCAGCACGTGTCTTTCGCATCAGAAGGCCAAGGATGAGGGGGTGCGGTTCGGCGACGAAGGAATGTGGAATGCCAGGTCCAGCCTCTGCGCCACGTTGCCGGCGCGTGAACCTTTCCACGAGCGGGAATGGATCGCCCGCGCGGCGGAACAGGGTGATCCCTGGGCGATCAAGCATCAGTTCAGGTCCCCGCCGCCGGAAATCATGAACCTCCCGACGGGCAGTGAAGAACTGCAGGCCTGGGCGGAGCAGGCCATGGCCCGGCTGGAAGCATTGGCGGCCCGCGGCGATTGGGAGGCGTCTGACGAAGCGGTGAGTGTCTATGTCAACTGGCACTGGGGCCTTCGCGATGGTGCCAAGGCAGTGATGCATTTGCGCAACATTCTGGCGCTCCTCCCGGCGTCGCACTCCCGAAGAGACTCGCTTGGGCAGCTCGGCGCAAACATTTGCCGCGACGCGCAGGTCCAGGCGGCTGCCGGCGCACATTGCTCGGAAGCGTGGCGCTGATCGACGCGACCGACAGATTCCGCTGAGTCGCGAAGAGCCCCTCTCCCGCTTGCGGAAGAGGGGAATCGGTCAGCGCGCCGGCGTTCCATCCGGGTTGCGGTCGATCAGCCACAACCCGGCCCAGAGCTTGGCGTCCATCGAGTAGCCCTCGCGCATCTTCGCGGCCAGCCATTGCGGGGCTTCGGCCAGCGGCACCTCGTGCACGATGATGTTTTCGGTTTCGTCGCCACCACCGGCGTGCAGCTTGCGCAGGCCAGTGGCGCGTGCGAAGGCGACCATCTCGTTGCTCATGCCCGAGCTGCTTGGGCCGACCATCAGCACTTCGACGTGCTCGGCGGCCCAGCCGGTTTCTTCCAGCAGTTCGCGCTTGGCCGCTGATTCGATGGTGTCGTGGTCGCCGATGTCGCCAACCAGGCCCGCCGGCATCTCGATGCTGGGCTTGTCGATCGGGATACGGAACTGCTCGACGAACAGCAGCTTCTGCTCAGGCGTCACCGCCACCACGATCACGGCGCAGCTGGAGTTGGTGCGCTCGGCGTACTCCCAGCCCTGGCGTCGCACCATGCGCAGGAACTTGCCTTCGTACAGGTTCTCGATGTCGTTGCTCATGGCGGGCGTGGAAGTTGCGATGGCGATGTTCTATCAGGCCGCGGTGACTTCCGCGAGACGGCGACGCGTCATCGGCCCGAAGCGCAGCTGCTCGACCAATGCCTCGAGCGCGGTGGAGTCGGGAGCGCGGCGCCGACCACCATCGAACTCCGCCGGCAGCGGCGCATCGGTGGCGATGGTGGCGAGCTGGCGCGACAGCAGGGCTATCTCGCGATGTTCCTTCAGACGTTGCGCATGGCCGGCGCTGCCGCGCAGTCGGAGATACGGCACTTCCGCTATGCGTTCGAGCAGGATATCGAGCGAACCGAAATGGCCGAGCAGGGTCGCCGCGGTCTTGGCGCCGATGCCCGGTACGCCGGGAATGTTGTCGATGGCATCGCCGGTCAGGCCGAGGTAGTCGGCGATCTGGTGCGCGTGCACGCCGTAGCGCGCCTTGACGCCGCTGGCGTCCCAGCGCTCGTTGCGGCCGTAATCCCATTGCGCATCGCCCTCGCGCAGCAGCTGCGAGAGGTCCTTGTCGGCAGACAGGATCAGGCCGCGAAAACCGTCCTCGCGCAGCCGGGTGAGCGCCGTGCCGATCAGGTCATCGGCCTCGAAGCGGCCGTCGGCGAGCACGCTGATGCCCAATGCGCGGCAGAAGTCCTGGCAGTAACGGAACTGCCGCTTGAGCTCGTCCGGCGCCGGGTCGCGATTGGCCTTGTAGGCGGGGTAAATCTCATTGCGGAAGTTGCTGTCGAGTGACTCATCGAAGGCGAACACCAGGCGCTGCGGGCGCTGCCGCTCCAGCAGCTCCAGCACGAAGCGGGCGAAGCCGTGCACGGCATTGACCGGCTGACCATCGCGATCGAAGAACTCCGGCGGCATCGAGTGCCAGGCGCGGAATACATACAGGCTGGAATCGACCAGGTGGACCGGCGCCGGGTTCATGGCGACCAGTCGCTGAGCAGGTCGCGGGCGTCGGGGCGGTTACGCTCCGGCGCGGGTTCGCGCGGCGTGCCGAGGTGGATGAAGCCGAGTATCCGTTCGTGCTCAGACAGGCCGAACCAGCGCGCAACCTCAGGATCGTAGGCGGCCCAGCCGGTCAGCCATTGCCCACCGAATCCGGCCGCCTCGGCGGCCAACAGCAGCTGGAAGCAGACGGCGCCGCCCGACAGCAGCTGCTCGACTTCCGGCACCTTGTGCCCGGGCGTGATGCGGGCGATCACCGCGACCACCACCGGCGCGTGGGTGAAGCGGGCGCGGTCCTTGTCCAGCACCGACTCGGCGACCTCGGGGTCACGCTCGCGATGGCGGGCGGCGAGGCGCTCGCCGAGCTGTTGGCCCGATTCCTGCGGGATCCGCAGGAAGCGCCAGGGCGTCAGGCGGCCGTGGTCGGGTACCCGGATGGCGGTCTGCAGCAGTTCCAGCAATTGCGCTTCATCGGGGCCCGGTGGGCCAAGCAGGCGTGAAGGGGTGGAGCGGCGGCGCCGCAGCAGGTCCGTCGAATTCATGAACCGAGTCTAACATTCGCAATCGGCTGACCTTTTTTGTCAGTTTCTGCCACTATGATCACAGTATCCGGGGCGGCGCCTTTCTAAGGTCGGAGTCGAACCCTCCACCACAGGGTCGACCGCGAGCGTGCCATGAGCCGAGAAAACACCATCATCCAGGGACGTTGGGTCTACAACTCCGGACCGGAGCTGACCACGACGCTGTGCGAGCACTCCAGCGAGTACCTGCTGCAGGTGACCCGGCGCATTCTCAGCCGCGCCGACGATGCGCTGTTCGCGCGGGCGCAGCACACCGCGGTTGCCCAGCGTGGCGAACATCTCGAAGCCATGCGCCAGCTGCGCCAGCTGCGCCTGCCGCTGGAGCGCGGCGTGGTGCGCTTCGTCGAGGACCGCTTCGGCAAGCTGCGTGGTCGCGTCGAGACTACGGTGCAGGATTCGAGCCTGAGCCTGCAAGATGACGAGCCTTGCGACATGCGTCGTGCGGTCAACAACGTGGTGCAGGCGGTGCTCGGCGTGCACGCGCCGGCGTTGGATGCCATCGAGCGCCGATTCGCGCTGCTGCGCGGCGTCCGCGAACTAGCGCCGGTCGACAATCCGCTGTCGGCGCAGAACCTCGGCGAAGCCCTGCGTTCGGCACTGTCGGAAGTGAGCCTGCCGCGCTCGGTGCGCGAGCTGCTGTTCGCGCAGTACGAGGAAGAGCTGGTGGCGACGCTGGCGCCGCTGCTCACCGAGCTCAACGCGCGCATGATGGGCGCCAACATCCTGCCCGAGCTGGGCAATCCGCGTCCGATCGAGATCGACAGCGACGAAGGCCCGGATGCTCCGGCCGTCGACGCCCCGGTGCGTGCCGCGGCGCCGCTGGTCGAAGTCGACGACGACCAGTTCAATGCCCTGTGCGAAATGCTGCATGCCTTCCGTCCTCAGGGTGAAGAGGAGCCGGTCACTCCAGCCACGCATACCTTCGCCACCGAGCAGATGGTCGCGGTGCTGTCGCTGCTGCAACCGGAGCTGCCGGCCACGGTCGAAGCCTCGCTGGCTTCCGGCAAGTCGTCGCTGGCCAATCTGCTCAAGTCGCAGCTGCTGGGCGCGGCCAATCGCATTGGTCTGGAAAGCGAAGGCCTGCGCATCGAGCCAGAGGCCGAGGCCTCGGTCGAGCTGGTCGGCATGCTGTTCGACGTGATGTTCGACGAGCGCGATTTCGAGAATTCCGCGCGCAGCCTGCTGGCGCGGATGGTGGTGCCGTTCGCCAAGGCGGCGCTGGTCGATCACGGCCTGTTCCAGTCCAAGCAGCATCCGGCGCGGCGCCTGCTCAATGCGGTGGCCGAGGCCTGCGAAGGTAACCGCGGCGACGGCCCGCAGGAGCGCGTGCTGCTGCAGCAGGTCGAGCAGACGGTGGCGCGCCTGGTTGGCGACTTCAATGAAGACCTTGCGATTTTCGAAACCCTCGAGCAGGAGTTGCGCGCCCATCTCGACCAGTACCGGCAGCGCGTCGAGCTTGCCGAGCGCCGTGCAGCCGATGCGCAGCGCGGCCAGGAGCTCCTGCTGCAGGCGCGCGAGTATGCGCAGCGCGAACTCGCCGAGCGCCGCGGCCAGCAGGCCTTGCCGGCGGCGGTGGACGAGTTCCTCGACCGCTACTGGACCCATCACCTGTCGATGATCGCGCTGCGCGAAGGCGTGCATGCGCCGGCGTGGCAGCTCGCGGTCGGTGTCGCCGAACGCTTGCTGGCGCTGTTGCCGGACGAGCACATCGAGCCGCAACAGGTGGTCGCCGCCTTGGCGCCGCTGCGCCTGCCGATCACCGAGATCCTGGCGAGCTCCGGCGTCACTGGCGATGCCGCGGACGAATTGCAGGCGCGCATCGTCGAGAGCATCCAGGCCTTGGCGCGCGGCCGTCGTCCGCGCATGCCGGCGCCGAATCTGCAGGTCGCCGCGGTGCAGACCGGGCCGATGACTGCGCCGGTGCAGCCGCCGGTGATGGTGCAGCCGCCGCATCCGGTGCCCGCGCCCGAGCCCGATGCCACCGCCAGTGCGGCCGACGTCGCTTTCGTGCGTGGCCTTGGCATCGGCAGCTGGTTGACGGTGCCGGACGAGCATGGCCAGCCGCAGGCGGTGAAGCTGTCGTGGATCAGCCCGATCACCCAGCGCCTGATGTTCGTCAACCGTCGCGGCGTGCGCGTGCTGGTCGCCTCGGTGGAAGAACTGGCGCAGTGGCGCGGCCAGGGCAAACTGGCGCTGCGCGATTCCGAGCACGTCTTCGAGCAGGCGATGGACCGCGTGATCGACCGCCTGCAGTCGAACTGAGCGGCTGCGCTGCCCTATCCCCGACGCTTCCGGTAGCATCGCTGCCATCGTCTTCGGGGAGGGAAGCGCATGGCGGCCAGCATCGTGTTCGTCCGGGAAACCGCCAGCGGCGAACGCCGCGTCGCGCTGACGCCGGAAACCTGCAAGAAATATCTGGCGCTCGGTGCGCGCGTGGTTCTCGAACGCGGCGCTGGATTGCCAGCCCATTTTCCCGATGCCGCCTACGCCGGCGCCGAATTCGTCGATGACGGCGATGCCGCACTGGCATCGGCCGATGTGCTGCTGTGCGTGCAGCCGCCTGCCAACGCGCGGTTGGCCAGACTCAAGCCCGGCGCGCTGTTGATCGGCCTGCTTGCGGCGCATGCCGATCCGGCGCGGGTGCAGGCGTTGGTCGATGCCAAGGCGACGGCGTTCTCGTTGGAGCGGTTGCCGCGTACCACTCGTGCGCAGGCGATGGACGTGCTCAGCTCGCAGGCCGGCATGGCCGGCTACAAGGCGGTGCTGATCGCGGCCCAGCTTGCGCCGCGTTTCTTTCCGATGTTGACCACCGCCGCTGGCACCATCCGTCCCTCGAAAGTGTTGATCGTCGGCGCGGGTGTTGCCGGCCTACAGGCGATCGCCACCGCGCGCCGGCTCGGATCGCAAGTCGAGGGGTTTGACGTACGTCCGGAAACGCGCGAGCAGATCGAATCGCTGGGCGGCAAGTTTCTCGATCTCGGCGTCAGTGCCAAGGGCGAGGGCGGTTATGCGCGCGAGCTCACCGCTGAGGAGCGCGCCGAGCAGCAGCGCCGTCTTGCCGAGCACCTCAAATCCATCGATGTGATCGTCACCACCGCTGCGGTGCCGGGGCGTCCGGCGCCGAAGATCATCAGCGCGGCGATGGTCGATGGCATGAAGCCGGGCAGCGTGATCGTCGATCTCGCCGCCGAGACCGGCGGCAACTGCGAGCTGACCCGGCCTGGCGAGACGTTCGAACACGGCGGCGTCACCATCGCCGGCCCGCTCAATCTGCCGAGCCTGGGCGCGCTGCATGCGAGCGAGATGTATGCGCGCAATCTGCACAATTTTCTGGCGCTGATGCTGAAAGACGGTGCGCTCAACCTCGACTGGGAAGACGAGCTGATCGCCAAGACCTGCATCGCGCACGCGGGCGAAAGCAAGCTGTAGTCGAGGCGAGCTGCGGGTAGCCGCGCAGCTCGCTAGCAAGTCAGCGGCAAACTCGATAGCGCCAAGCCATCGCGATCCACGCGCAGGATCGAACCCTGCGCATGCCAGTCGCCCAGCACGACGCGGGTGGCGGCGCGACCGTCGACTTCGAGCGCATGGATCGCGGGTCGATGCGTGTGGCCGTGGATCAGGCGACGCACGCCGAAGCGCGCCATCGTTTCGATCACGGCGTCGGGCGTGACGTCAGCGATGCTGTCCATGGCGCCGGCATCGGCAAGGCCGGCCTGGTGCGCGCGGCTGGCGGCCCGCGCCTGGGCCGCGAAGGCCTGGCGCGCGGCCAGCGGCTGGGCGAGGAATTTCTCCTGCCAATCGTGATCGCGCACCTGGCGGCGGAAGGCCTGGTAGGCCGAGTCGCCCGTACAGAGCAGATCGCCGTGCATTAGCAGGGTTGCTTCGCCATACAGGTCGATCACGCAGGGGTCGGGCAACAGATTAGCGTTGGCGCGTTCGGCGAAGGCCTGGCCGAGCAGGAAATCGCGATTGCCGCGCAGCAGGAACACCGGCACGCCGCTGTCGGACAAGGACCGCAATGCGGCGGCGACGGTGGCGCCGGGTTCGCCCGGATCGTCGTCGCCGACCCAGGCTTCGAACAGGTCACCGAGGATGTACAGCGCTTCGGCCTCGCGCGCCTCGCCTTCGAGCAGGCGCAGCAGCGCTGCGGTGATGTCGGGACGCTGCACGTCGAGGTGCAGATCGGAGATGAACAGCGTGCTCATGACTGCGTGCGGTCGTCCGCTGGCGTGGCCACGTCGGCGTCGCTGGCGGCGCCTTCGCCCTCGGTAGTTACGATGCGCTCGACACGCTCGATCATGACCGGCGATTTCGGCACGTAGGCGGCAAACGGCGCACGCGCGCCGGTTTCTACCGCGGCGATGCGATCGACCACGTCCAGCCCGTGCAGTACGCGACCGAACACGGTGTAGCCGCGCGTGTAGTCGTCGCCCGGCGCGCTGAAGTCGAAGTCGGGGTTGTCGACCACGTTGATGAAGAACTGCGCGGTGGCCGAATCGGCATCGCCCGGCGCGCGCGCCGCAGCGATGGCGCCGCGGCGGTTTTGCAGGCCGTTGTCGGATTCGCTGGGGACCGGGGCACGGGTTGGCTTGTACTGCAGGTCGGGCGTGTAGGCGCCTCCCTGGATCAGCGCACCGGCGGCAACGCGATGGAACACGGTGCCGTTGTAATGGCCGGCATCGACGTAGTCGAGGAAGTTGGCGACCGTTTTCGGTGCCCGCTGTTCGTCGAGTTCGAACACGATCTCGCCCAGCGAGGTCTGCATGCGCACGCGCGGGTTGCTGGTTTCCGGTGCGGCGTCTTCGTTCTGTGCCGCCGCGGCCAGTGGCAGCAGCAAGGCGAGCGAAAGCAGCAGGCGCAACAGCATCCGAAGGTACCGATGGGGCGGGGGGAGGTGGCATCTTAGCAGCCGTATCGGCAGCTGCCGTGACTTAGACTGCGCTTTCAGTCGCCGGGAGAATCGTCATGCGTCGAATCGTGCCGCTCATCGCATTGCTGGCTTCCGGGTTGGTGGTGGCCGGCTCCGGCCTGCCGCGTTCGCCGGCGCCGGAATCGGCGAAGCTCTACTTCATCAGCCCAAAGGACGGCGAGACTCTCTCGGGGCCGGTCACGGTGCGCTTCGGGCTGTCCGGCATGGGCGTGGCGCCCGCCGGTACCGTCGCCGAGCACACCGGTCATCATCATCTGGTCATCGATGCGCCCTTGCCGGCCGCCGACCAGCCGATCCCCAACGACGCGAAGCACCTGCACTTCGGCAAGGGACAGACCGAAGCGGTAGTCACGCTGGCCCCGGGCAAACACACGCTGCAGCTGCTGCTGGGCGATCACAGCCATATCCCGCACGACCCGCCGGTGGTCTCCGAACGCATCACGATCACCGTCGAGTAAGTCCAGCCTGCGGCGGCGCGGCGGCTCCGGTAAAATCGCCGGCTCCCCGCATCCCGGCCGCCCCGCATGACCTGCCGCACCCGCTTCGCTCCCAGTCCCACCGGTTTCCTGCACATCGGCGGTGCCCGCACCGCGTTGTACTGCTATCTCGAAGCGCGCCGCCGCGGCGGCCAGTTCATCCTGCGCGTCGAGGACACCGACCAGGAGCGCAGCACCCAGGCGGCGATTGACGCCATCCTCGAAGCCATGGACTGGCTCGGCCTCGACTACGACGAAGGTCCGATCTACCAGACCGCGCGGCTGGATCGCTATCGCGAAGTGGCGGCGCAACTGGTCGAGGCCGGCAAGGCCTACTACGCCTACGAGACCAAGGAAGAACTCGACGCGATGCGCGAGGCGGCGATGGCCGCCAACCTCAAGCCGCGCTACGACGGCCGCGCGCGCGAGCTGAACCTGCCGCTGCGTGACGACCCCAATCGCGTCATCCGCCTGAAGAACCCGCAGGGTGGCAGCGTTGTCTTCAACGACAAGATCAAGGGCCGCATCGAGTGGAGCAACACCGAGCTCGATGACCTGGTGCTGATCCGCTCCGATGGTTACCCGACCTACAACTTCGCGGTGGTGGTCGATGATCTCGACATGGGCATCACCGATGTGATCCGCGGCGACGATCACGTCAACAACACGCCGCGCCAGATCAACATCTACGAGGCGCTTGGCGCGCCGGTGCCGGCGTTCTGCCACATGCCGATGATCCTCGATCCCGAAGGCGCCAAGCTGTCCAAGCGCCACGGCGCGGCCAATGTCATGCAGTACCGCGAGGACGGTTACCTGCCGCATGCGCTGGTGAACTATCTGGTGCGGCTGGGCTGGTCGCACGGCGATCAGGAGATCTTCAGCAAGGCCGAGATGCTCAAGCTGTTCAAGATCGAGGACGTCAACTCCAAGGCCTCGCGTCTTGACCCGGCCAAGCTCGGCTGGCTCAACCAGCACTACCTCAAGACCGACGACCCGGCCGAGGTCGCCAGGCACTTCGTGCCGCAGCTGCTGGCTGCGGGCTACGACCTCGCCGGCGGCCCGAATCCCGCCGATGTGGTGATCGCGCTGCGCGATCGTGTGCAGACGCTCAATGAAATGGCGCAGCGCGCCGCGGTCTGGTACCAGCCGCTGCACCAGTACGACGAGGCCGCGGTGGCCAAGCATCTGGTGGCCGCGGCCAAGGCGCCATTGACGGCAGTTCTGGCGGCATTTGCGACCTGTCGCGAGTGGAGCCCGGAGGCGGTCGATGCGGCGCTGCGCGCGACGGCCGAGCAGCTCGGCGTTGGCCTCGGCAAGATCGCGCAACCGCTGCGCGTCGCCATTACCGGCACCCAGGTGTCGCCATCGATCGAGCACACGGTGTTCCTGGCTGGTCGCGACGAAGCCTTGCGTCGCATCGAAGCCGCCCTGGCGAAACTGCCCGCGGCTTGATCCGGCAACGGATCGGGACCACCCTAGGCGCATGCGCAAGCACGCCCACCACGACCACGCCTGCACCGATCCGGCACATCACGTACATGATGCGCCGGGTTTTGTGCATGCGGTCGAGCAAGCCTGCACCGAGCGTGGCCTGCGCCTGACGCCGCTGCGCGCGCAGGTGCTGGCCTTGCTCGCCGAAGCCGGCAAGCCAGTCAAGGCCTATGATCTGCTCGATGCGATGAAGACGGCCAACGGCAGCAGCGCGCCGCCGACGGTGTATCGCGCGCTCGACTTCCTGCTCGAGCAGGGCTTCATCCACAAGCTCGAATCGGTCAATGCCTTTGTCGCCTGCCACCATCCGCAAGTGCGGCATTCGGTACCTTTCCTGATCTGCGATCGCTGTCATGCTGCGATCGAACTCGAAGACGAGCGCATCCCGGCGCTGCTCGATGCGCAGGCGCGGGCGTTGGGCTTTACGCCGCGGGCGCAGTCGCTGGAGGTGCATGGCCTATGCGCACGCTGCAGCGCGGACTGATCGCACTCGTTGGCGGCCTGTTCGCGACCGCGCTGGCGGCGCAGGACTTTCCAGCCGAGCCCGCACCCGGCAGTGCCCGCGCGGCGCCGCCTCCGCCCAGCCTCAGTATCCTGCCCGAAGGCGAGACGCTGCCGCCGCTTTTGACGCCGTTGCCGATCCTCGATCGCCTGGTGGTGCCGGGCAGCAAACTGCAACTGGACTGGCGGCCTGATGGCGGCATCGGAACCGGCGAGATTCCCAGCCCGGTGGTGGTCGTGCACGGCGCCAAGCCCGGCCCGGTACTGTGTCTGGTCGCGGGCATCCATGGCGATGAGATCAACGGTGTCGAGATCGTCCGCCGCATCGTGCACAGCCTCGATCCGACGCGGCTGTCCGGTACCGTGATCGGTGCTCCGATCGTCAACGTCTTCGGTTATTCGCGGGGCGTGCGCTACCTGCCGGATCGTCGCGACCTCAACCGTCATTTCCCCGGCTCGCCGCGCGGCAGCATCGCGGCGCGCATCGCGCACGGCTTCATGCGCGACATCGTCCGCCACTGCGATTTCCTGGTCGATTTCCACACCGGCTCCTTCGATCGCGACAACCTACCGCAGCTGCGCGCCGACCTCGCCGATGGCGCGGTGCTGGAGTTCACCCGCGCCTTCGGCAATACCCTGGTGCTGCACAGTCCGGGCAGCAAGGGCATGCTGCGGACCTCGGCGACCGGCATCGGCATTCCCGCCGTCACCTTCGAGGTCGGTGCGCCGGCGCGGCTGCAATTGCCGGAAATCGCCAGCGCCGTGGCCGCCGTCGATGCGGTGATGCATCGTCTCGGCATCCGTATCGCTGGGCAGACTGAAGAAGGGTTGGCGCCGCCGCCGACCTATTTCGATTCGCGCTGGGTGCGGGCGCCGGTCGGTGGCCTGTTGATCGGCGAAGTCAGCCTGGGCCAGCGCGTGCAGCAGGGCCAGCGCCTGGGCCGGATCATCGATCCGGTACGCAATACGGAGCGCGGCGTCATGGCGCCGCATCCCGGCCGCGTGCTCGGCCTCGCCCAGAACCAGCAGGTGATGCCGGGCTTCGCCACCTTTCACCTCGGCATCGAGACCAGCGAGCAGCAGGCGGTCGAACATGCCGAGTCCGGCGAGGACAGCAGCGGCGACGATGCAGTGCCCGAAGATTCCGCCGAGCGCCCCGACCCGGGTGCCGAAGAAGGCGACGGCTGAGCAAAACCAAACGTTGCAACGGATGCGAGAGCGGCAGGCGCGGCGCGGGCAACTGCTCCGCCGC
>DASUOA010000435.1:0-3217 GCA_036276895.1 Arenimonas sp.
CGGCGCTGGCTCTGGTTGTTGCCGGCGCTGCTGCTGGCACTCGGATTCTCCCTGCTCGGACGCTGGCAGCTTGGACGCGCCTTGGAGAAAGAAGCGCAGCTGGCGGCGTGGCAGTCGGTGCTGGCGCAGCGGCAGCCGCAGGCCTTGGGTAATGCGCTGGCAATGGAGGTCGCCTGGGTGTCGGTGCGTGGCCGCTTCCGGCCCGGCCCGGCGCTGTTGCTGGACAACCAGCGCCGTGGACAGGCGGTCGGTGTGCGCGTCTACCGCGTGTTCGACGCGGCCGATACCTCGCTGCTGGTCGAGCTGGGCTGGTTGCCGTTGCCGCCGGATCGCCGCCTGCCCGCGTTGCAGGTGCCGGGAGACGACGAGATCCCGCTCACCGGCCTGCTGCTGCCGCCGCCGTCGCCGGGGCTGGCGCTGGGCCCGGATCGCAGTGAGGTCGACAAGGATCGCTGGTTGCTTACGCGGATCGATCTGCACGAGCTGTCGGACGCGCTGCAGCGGCCGCTGGCGCCGCGGGTGCTGCGCCCCGATCCCGCGTGGCCCGGTGGCCATGCGCGCGATCTCGACATCCATGCCAATACCCTGCCGCCGGCCAAGCACCGCGGCTACGCGCTGCAGTGGTTCGGCCTGGCTGCTACCACCGTGATCATCGCCTTCGTCCTTCTCCTGCGTGCCCGCCATGACCGATAACGACCTTTCCCGCCGCCGCCGATCGCGCCTGCAGCTGCTGCTGGTGGCGGCGATGTTCCTGGGTTCCTTCGCCGTCGCGGCAGCGCTGTTTTTCGGCGGCTGGAAGCCGACCCAGACGCGCAATTTCGGCCGCATGCTCGATCCCTACCCGATGCTGCAGGACATCGCGCTGACCCGCGCCGACGGCACGCCCTGGCGCTGGCAGCCGGCGCTGCGGCATTGGCACATCCTGGTGCCGGCTCCGACGGCGGCGGATTGCGATGCTCGTTGTGCCAGCCTGCTCGATGCGCTGCACCGGGTGTGGTACTCGGAAGGTCGCCATGCCGAGCGCTTGCACGTGCTGTGGTTGGGCGAGCTGCCGGCGACGGCGCCGGCATTCTCCGGGCTGGTGGCGTTGCAGCCGCAGCCGGAGGTCGAGATGCGCCTGCCCGAACGCGCGTCGGTCGCTGGTGTCCCGGTCTACCTGGTCGACGGCAGTGGCTATGTCGTCCTGCACTATCCCGCGGGCTTCGATCCGGTGCAGCTTCGCAAGGATCTTGGCCGCCTGTTGAAGTGAGCCCGACATGACCCAGTCCCCGCACAAACATTTCCACCGCCTGGCCTGGGCCGCGGTGGTGCTGACTCTGGTGCTGATCGTGTTCGGCGGCTTCGTGCGCCTGTCGAACGCGGGCCTGAGCTGCCCGGATTGGCCGACCTGCTACGGCAAGGCGACCTGGCCGGTGCAGGAGCACCACATCGCCGCCGCCAACGAATCCTTCGAGCGCCCGGTGGAAGTGCACAAGGCCTGGCGCGAGCAAGTGCATCGCCATATCGCCGGCACGCTCGGCCTGATGGTGCTGGGCCTGGCCTTGCTCGCCGCACGCAAGCGGCGCTTCGGCACGGCGGTGATGCTGGTCGCGTCGGCGCTGGTGGCGGCTTCGATTCCGGCCTGGATGCGCGGCATGATTGAGCTCTCCGCGGCGCTGGCGATCTCGGGTGAGCTGCTGTTGCTGGTGGCGGCGCTGCGTTGGTCGAACAGCGATCTGTCGCGACTGACAAGCCTGCTGTTGATGGTGATCGTGTTCCAGGCGGTGCTCGGCATGTGGACGGTGATCTGGCTGGTCAAGCCGGTAATCGTGATGGCGCATCTGCTCGGTGGTCTGCTGACGTTCGCGCTGCTGATCTGGCTCGCGTGGAAGAGCACGCCGGATACCGACCTGGTGCATGGCGATGCCAAGCCGCTGCGTGTGGCGCTGTGGATCGGACTGGCCTTGCTGGTGGCGCAGATTGCGCTGGGCGGTTGGACCTCGGCCAACTACGCGGCGCTGGCCTGCGGCAGTGATTTCCCGACCTGCCTCGGGCAGTGGTGGCCGCAGACGGATTTCGGCGAGGCCTTCGTGCTCTGGCGTGGCATCGGTGTCGACTATGAAGGCGGCGTGCTCGATGGCGCTGCGCGGGTGGCGATCCAGCTCAGCCATCGGGTGATGGCGGTGCTACTCAGCGCCTACCTGCTGTGGTTGGGCTGGCGCCTGCTGCGTGGACCCGGTCTGCGCTTCTGGGGCGTGTTGCTGCTACTGCTGCTGGTCGTACAGGTCACGCTCGGAATTTCCAACGTGGTGCTGAACCTGCCGCTGGCGGTGGCGGTGGCGCACAATGCCGGAGCCGCACTGTTGCTGTTCGTGCTGGTGACGCTGCTGGCGCGCGTGCGAGCGCCGGTCTGATGCCGCTGACGGACGTTTTCCAATGAGCATTCCTTTCGGCCAGTACTGGGCCCTGACCAAACCGCGGGTAGTGGCACTGATCGTGTTCACCGCGGCGATCGGCATGTTCCTGGCCGTGCCGGGAATGCCGCCGTGGCAGGCACTGCTGTTCGGCAATCTCGGCATCTGGCTGGCGGCGGCTTCGGCGGCGGCGATCAACCATCTGCTCGACCAGCGCATCGATGCGGTGATGGCGCGTACCGCGCACCGGCCATTGCCGACCGGCTCGCTGCGGCCAATGCAAGTGCTGGTGTTCGCGCTGGTGCTGGGCGCGCTGTCGATGCTGCTGCTGGTGTGGCAGGTCAACGGGCTGACCGCGGTGCTGACCTTCGCCTCCTTGATCGGCTATGCGGTGATCTACACCGGCTGGCTGAAGCGGGCGACACCGCAGAACATCGTCATCGGCGGGCTCGCCGGCGCGGCGCCGCCGGCGTTGGGCTGGACCGCGGTGACCGGCAGTCTCGACCCCCATGCGCTGCTGCTGGTGCTGATCATCTTCGTGTGGACGCCACCGCATTTCTGGGCGCTGGCGATCTTCCGTCGCGACGACTATGCGCGCGCCATGGTGCCGATGCTGCCAGTGGTCTATGGCGTCGAGTACACGCGCTGGCAGATCCTGTTCTATACCGTGCTGTTGCTAATCGCGACGCTGCTGCCATGGATCACCGGCATGAGCGGGCTGTTCTATCTCGGCGGCGCCGTGGTGCTGGGCGGGGTGTTCCTGTACTACGCCATCCGCCTGCTCGATCCGCCGGACGAGGCCTATCCGATGCGGGTGTTCGGTT
>DASUOA010000436.1:0-4201 GCA_036276895.1 Arenimonas sp.
AACGTCGCCCAGCGTTCCATGCTGCGCACCGCCGTCAAGAAGGTCGTCAAGGCCCTGGAAGCCAAGGACGTCGCCGCTGCCGAAGCCGCCTTCGCTGTCGCCATGCCGATCCTCGACCGCTACAGCTCGCGCGGCCTGATCCACAAGAACAAGGCGTCCCGCCATAAGAGCCGTCTGACCGCGCATATCAAGGCCCTCAAGGCCGCCTGATTCCCGCGACGACGGTAATACGGAAAAGCCGGCGAAAGCCGGCTTTTTTGTGGCGAAACGATGGCCGGCGCTCGCCGGCCATTCGCACATCAGCACTTCACGCATTGCGCGCCATCGCCGCACGCGCCGCCACGTCTTCAGCCGCCTCAAGTGCAGCCGCCTTCTGATCATCGAAGAACTGCTGGATCTTCAGCATGATCGGCCAGGTGCCTTCGCGACCGATGGCCGAGACCGTGAACCACGGCCCCTGCCAGCCGAGCTCAGCGATCAGTGCCTCGGCGCGCGCCGCGGCCTCTTCCGGGTCAAGCAGGTCGGCCTTGTTCAGCACCAGCCAGCGCGGTTTCTGAAGCAGGGCCGGATCGTGTTTCTCCAGTTCGCGCTCGATGGCGCGCACCTGCTCTGCGGGTTCGATCTCTTCGTCGAACGGCGCCAGGTCGACCAGGTGCAGCAGCAACCGGGTGCGCTCGATATGGCGCAGGAACAGCGCTCCGAGACCGGCACCGTCCGCCGCGCCTTCGATCAGGCCAGGAATGTCGGCAATGACGAAGCTGCGATCCATTTCGACGCTGACCACACCGAGGTTCGGGTACAGCGTGGTGAACGGATAGTCTGCGACCTTCGGCGTTGCCGCCGAAACGGCGCGGATGAAGGTCGACTTGCCGGCATTCGGGAAGCCCAGCAGCCCCACGTCGGCAAGCAGCTTGAGCTCGAATCGGATCTCGCGCTCCTCGCCCGCGGAGCCTGGCGAAGCCTTGCGCGGCGCCCGGTTCACCGAGCTCTTGTAGTGCACGTTGCCCTTGCCGCCCTCACCGCCCTTGGCGACCAGCAGGCGCTGCCCGTGCTCGGTGAGGTCGCCGATAATCTCGTCGGTCTCGACATTGATCACCTCGGTGCCGATCGGCACCCGGATGGTCACGTCGTTGCCGTTCTTGCCGAACATCTGCCGGCCCATGCCGCCCTCGCCGCGCTGGGCGCGATAAACGCGCTGATGGCGGAAGTCGACCAGGGTATTGAGGTTTTCATCGGCGACCACCCAGACGCTGCCGCCATTGCCGCCATCGCCGCCATCGGGGCCGCCGAGCGGAATGAACTTCTCGCGGCGGAAACTGATGCAGCCGTTGCCGCCGGCACCGGCGTGCACGCTGATCACTGCTTCGTCGACGAATTTCATGGGTTCGGCACTGTGTTTCGAAGTGGGAGGAGCTTAACGCGCGCTTCGCCCGGATGCGGCAAAGCGGCTCGAATCCTGCAGAAACGAAAAGCCCCGCGCGAGTGGCGGGGCCTTTCGATCCGTTGCGGGGCGGCGATTACTCGGCCGGGACCACGCTCACGGTGCGACGCTTCTTCGGGCCCTTGACCGAGAACTCGACCACGCCGTCAGTCAGCGCGAACAGCGTGTGGTCACGGCCCATGCCGACGTTGGCGCCGCGGTGGAACTCGGTGCCGCGCTGGCGGATGATGATGTTGCCGGCCTCGATGGCCTGGCCGCCGTAAATCTTCACGCCGAGGTACTTCGGGTTGGAATCGCGGCCGTTACGGGTCGAGCCTACGCCCTTTTTACTTGCCATGACGTTGTCTCCTCGTGCTTAGCCGGCGATGCCGGTGATCTTGATTTCGGTGTAGTGCTGCCGATGGCCCATCTGCTTGCGATGGTGCTTGCGGCGGCGGAACTTGACGATGCGGACCTTGTCCAGACGGCCGTGCGCGACGATTTCGGCAGTAACCTTGGCACCATCGACCTTCGGCGCGCCGACGGTGACCTTGTCGCCATTGCCGAGCATCAGCACATCGCTGATCTCGAAGCTGCTGCCGGGCTCCATCTCGAGCTTCTCGACCTTCAGGGTTTCGCCCTGCATCACGCGGTATTGCTTACCGCCGGTAACGATGACTGCGTACATGACCGGAATTCCTCTGTAGTTATTTTCGCCCTCGCGGGCCATGAAACCTGCCCGCGGTCACGGGACAGAAGCGGGATTGTAGGGGAAACAGGCGGTTATGGTCAATTACCGTCCAACTTTCGGGCGTGGCCGCGGTGATCCGTCACCTGTGGACCCCGCTCCATGGCCGCAACACCCGCCCCTGCTAGACTGCCGGGTTCCGCCCCACCCGCGAGACCTGGCCGGACGATGGACACCATCCGCATCCGCGGCGCCCGCACCCACAACCTGAAGAACATCGACCTCGACCTGCCGCGCGACCGGCTGATCGTGATCACCGGCCTGTCCGGTTCAGGCAAGTCGTCGCTGGCCTTCGACACCATCTACGCCGAGGGCCAGCGCCGCTACGTGGAATCGCTGTCGGCCTATGCCCGGCAATTCCTGTCGGTGATGGAAAAGCCCGACGTCGACCATATCGAGGGCCTGTCGCCGGCGATCTCGATCGAACAGAAGTCGACCTCACACAACCCGCGCTCGACCGTGGGCACCATCACTGAGATCTACGACTACCTGCGCCTGCTGTTCGCTCGTGTCGGCAGCCCGCGCTGCCCCGACCACGGCTACCCGCTGGAGGCGCAGACCGTCAGCCAGATGGTCGACAGCGTGCTCGCCCTGCCCGAAGAGCGCCGCTACATGCTGCTGGCGCCGGTGGTGCGTGAACGCAAGGGTGAACATGCGCAGGTGTTCGACCAATTGCGGGCGCAGGGTTTCGTGCGCGTGCGGGTCAATGGCCGGCTGTACGAACTCGACGCGGTGCCGACCCTGCAGCTGCGGCAGAAGCACAGCATCGAGGCGGTGGTCGACCGCTTCAAGCCGCGCGACGACCTCAAGCAGCGACTGGCCGAGAGCTTCGAGACTGCGCTCAAGCTCGGCGATGGCATGGCGATCGTGTCGGAAATCGATGACGAGAACGCCACACCCTTGCTGTTCTCGTCGAAGTTCAGTTGCCCGGTCTGCGAATACGCGCTGCCGGAGCTGGAACCGCGGCTGTTCTCCTTCAACTCGCCCAACGGTGCCTGTCCGAGCTGCGATGGACTGGGCGTGGCGCAGTTCTTCGACCCGGCGCGGGTGGTGGTGCATCCCGAGCTCAGCCTCGCTGCCGGCGCGGTGCGCGGTTGGGACCGGCGCAATGCCTACTACTTCCAGCTGATCGCCTCGCTGGCGCGCCATTACCGCTTCGATGTCGACGCGCCCTGGCAGGCGCTGGCCGAGGACGTGCGCCAGGCAGTGCTGTACGGCAGCGGCGAGGAGCAGATCGTCTTCACCTACCTCACCGAAGCCGGCGGCCGCAGCCAACGCAAGCACCGCTTCGAGGGCATCGTGCCCAATCTCGAACGCCGCTATCGCGAGACCGAATCGCAGGCGGTGAAAGAGGAACTATCCAAGTTCATCTCGCAACGGCCGTGCCCGGCCTGCGAAGGCAGCCGCCTAAACCGCTCGGCACGGCATGTGCTGGTCGGCGAACGCAACCTGCCGCAATTGACGGCGCTGCCGGTTGACGACGCCATGGCCTTCTTCGAGCAGCTGCAGCTGCCGGGCTGGCGCGGCGAGATCGCCACCAAAATCGTCAAGGAAATCCGCGAGCGCCTGCGCTTCCTGATCGATGTCGGCCTCGACTACCTGACGCTGGAGCGCAAGGCCGACACCCTGTCCGGTGGTGAAGCGCAGCGCATCCGCCTGGCCAGCCAGATCGGCGCTGGCCTGGTCGGCGTGATGTACGTGCTCGACGAGCCCTCGATCGGCCTGCACCAGCGCGACAATGAGCGCCTGCTCGGCACCCTCACCCGCCTGCGCGACCTGGGCAACACCGTGATCGTGGTCGAACACGACGAGGATGCGATCCGGCTAGCCGACCATATCGTCGACATCGGCCCCGGTGCCGGCGTGCACGGCGGCGAAGTCGTTGCGCAAGGACAGTACGAAGACATCCTCAAGGCGCCGCGCTCGGCCACCGGCGATTTCCTTGCCGGCCGACGCTGCATCGAGGTTCCGAAGCAACGTCGCAAACCCGACCCGCAGATGCTGCTGCGCCTGCACGGTGCCCGCGGCAACAA
>DASUOA010000437.1:0-12190 GCA_036276895.1 Arenimonas sp.
CGGGTGCCGGGCCCTTGTCGTCGCCATCGCCCAGCCAGCGCCGCCCGAGGTAACGGTAGAACAGCAGGCCTGCGGCGAGCAGCGCGAGGCCCACCGGCAGCGGCGCGAACATCGGCAGTGGCTGCAAGGTGGCGGCGCCCGAGGGCAGGTTGCGGTTGGCGGCGATCAGCAGGTCGTTGAGCAGCATCAGCGGCGAGTTGCCGACCATCGACAAGCCGCCGCCCATGATGATCGCCGCGGCGATCGGCAGCAGCAGCCTTGAGAGCGCGATGCCGGTGCGGCTCGACAGGCGCGAGGCCACCGGCAGGAACAGCGCGGTCACCGCCGGGTTCTGCATGAAGCCGGACATCAGGCCAGCCATCAGCGAGCCGAGCAGGATCAGGCGCTCCTCAAGGCCGTGCGAGACGCGCAGCAGCCAGGCGGCGAGACGGTTGAGTGCGCCGGTGCGATCGAGCCCGGCGCCGAGGATCATGGTGGCGATGATCGAGATCACGGCGTTGCCGGAGAAGCCGTCGAACAACTGCGACGCCGGCACGATGCCCGAGAGCCCGAGAACCACCAGGATCACCAGTGCAGTGGCGTCGGCGCGGATGCGCTCGACCATGAACATGGCCATGGTCAGGCCGACCAACCCCAGCACGAGCACCATGTCGTAGGTGAGGGTGAGGCCGGAATCCATGCGTGGGCTACCCCTGGATGCGGTCGTAGAGCAGGTCCCAGACGCCGTGGCCGAGCTTCTGGCCGCGGGTTTCGAAATGCGTCTGCCGTCGCCACGGCGGGCGCTCGCTGCTTCCGCCCGGGCCGGCGCGGTTGCGCAGGCGCGGCTCGGCATCGAGTACCTCGCGCATGTGCTCGGCGTAGTTCTCCCAGTCGGTGGCCAGATGCAGCAGGCCGCCGGGCTTGAGGCGCTCGCAGAGCAGGGCGACGAACTCGGGCTGGATCAGCCGGCGCTTGTGGTGGCGCTTCTTGTGCCAGGGGTCGGGGAAGTAGATGCGCACTTCATCGAGCGATGCGGGCGCGACTTCGTTGCGCAGCACTTCCACCGCGTCGTGCTGGTAGATGCGCAGGTTGCCAAGCTGGGCCTCCGCTGCGCCGTTGAGCGCGCGGCCGACGCCGGGGCCATGCACCTCGATGCCGATGTGGTTGCGCTCGGGTTCGTTGCCCGCCGCGAACAGCAGTTGTTCGCCGTTGCCGAAACCGATCTCGACGACCCGGGGAGCCGAGCGCCCGAACAGCTGATCGAAGTCACGCGGCTCGCCGCGATAATCCACGCCGAAGCGCGGCCAATGCAGTTCGAAGGCGCGCTTCTGCGCCTCGGTGGCGCGCCCCTGGCGCAGCACGAAGCTGCGCACCTGGCGGCGACCGTCCTCGCCGGTGAAGGGTTTGCGGCTGGGGCCTTCCATGCTCATGCCGCGCTCAGAAGAACAGCCCGTCGATCGGCGACGAAGCCGACGCGAAACGCTTCTTGGGAATGCGACCGGCGAGGAAGGCATCGCGCCCGGCCTCGACTGCGAGTTTCATCGCCCGCGCCATGCGGATCGGATCCTTCGCGCCGGCGATAGCCGTGTTCATCAGCACGCCATCGCAGCCAAGCTCCATCGCGATCGCGGCATCGGATGCGGTGCCGACGCCAGCATCGACGATGATCGGCACGGTGGCGTTCTCGACGATCTCCAGCAGGTTCCACTTGTTCTGGATGCCGAGGCCCGAACCGATCGGTGCCGCCAGCGGCATCACTGCGACGCAGCCGATTTCTTCGAGGCGCTTGGCGAGGATGGGATCGTCCGAGGTGTAGACCATTACCTCGAAGCCTTCGGCGACCAGCACCTCGGCAGCCTTGAGCGTCTGCACCACGTCGGGAAACAGCGTCTTCTGATCACCCAGTACTTCGAGTTTCACCAGACGATGGTCGTCGAGCAGTTCGCGCGCCAGCCGGCAGGTGCGGATGGCATCGTCCGCCGTGTAGCAGCCGGCGGTGTTGGGCAGCAGGGTGAACTCTGACGGCGGCAGCACATCGAGCAGATTCGGCTCGCCCGGGTTCTGGCCGAGGTTGGTGCGGCGCAGGGCGACGGTCACGATCTCGGCGCCGGCGGCCAAGGTGGCGCGACGGGTCTCGTCGAAATCGCGGAACTTGCCGGTGCCGGTCAACAGGCGCGAACGGTAGGCCTTGCCGGCGATGACGAGGGCGTCAGTCGCGGCCGTTTCGGAGGCAGATGCTTTCATGCCCGGATTATGGCCGGAATGGCGCGTCGGGTTAACCCTTTTTTAGCGTGCTTTCAGGCGGCAGCCATACCGCGCGAGCGCGGAGGGCGAGCATGCCGGCTTGTTACAATGCGCGCCTTTAGCCGTCTGCCGCCCACCGAGGAAGCCATGTCCCGCATCATCTACACCCTGACCGACGAAGCCCCGCTGCTGGCCACCCACTCGCTGCTGCCGATCGTGCAGGCCTATGCGAAGACCGCCGGCATCTCGGTCGAAACGCGCGACATCTCGCTGTCGGGGCGCATCCTGGCGCAATTCCCCGAGCGCCTGACCGAGGCGCAGAAGATCGGCGACCACCTCGCCGAGCTGGGCGAGCTGGCCACCCGTCCGGAAGCCAACATCATCAAACTGCCCAACATCTCGGCCTCGGTGCCGCAGCTCAAGGCCGCCATCGCCGAGTTGCAGGCCAAGGGTTACGCCTTGCCCGACTATCCCGGAGAGCCGCAGACCGACGCCGAGCGCGACATCAAGGCGCGCTACGACCGCACCAAGGGCAGCGCGGTCAATCCCGTGTTGCGCGAGGGCAATTCCGACCGTCGCGCGCCGGCCTCGGTCAAGGCCTATGCCCGCAAGCATCCGCACCGCATGGGCGCCTGGCGTGCGGACTCGAAGTCGCACGTGGCGCACATGGAGGGTGGCGATTTCTACGGCAGCGAGCGTTCGCACACCGTCGCCGCCGCCGGCAGCGTGAAGATCGCGCTGCACACCGCCGATGGCCGCGAAGTGGTGCTGAAGGAAAAGACCAAGGTCGGTGCCGGCGAGATCATCGATGCGGCGGTGATGAGCAGCGCCGCGCTGGCGCGCTTCATCGATGCGCAGATTGCCGATGCCAAGGACAGCGGCGTGCTGCTGTCCCTGCATCTCAAGGCGACGATGATGAAGGTCAGCGACCCGATCATGTTCGGCATCGCGGTCAAGCGTTTCTACGCGCCGGTGTTGGACAAGCACGGCAAGGCGCTGGCGGCGGTGGGCTTCGATGCCAACAACGGCATCGGTGACCTGTATGCGCGTCTTCCCTCGCTCGAAGCCGATGTCCGTGCCGCCATCGAGGCCGAAATCGCCGCGTTGTATGGCGAGCGCCCGGCCTTGGCCATGGTCAATTCCGACAAGGGCATCACCAACCTGCACGTGCCCAGCGATGTGATCGTCGACGCCTCGATGCCGGCGATGATCCGCGACAGCGGCGGCATGTGGAATGCGCAGGGCAAGCTGCAGGATGCCAAGGCGATCATCCCCGACCGCTGCTATGCCGGCATCTACCAGGCGGTGATCGACGACTGCAAGCAGCATGGCGCCTTCGATCCGGCGACCATGGGCAGCGTGCCCAATGTCGGCCTGATGGCGCAGAAGGCCGAGGAATACGGTTCGCACGACAAGACCTTCCAGATCGCCGAAGCCGGCACCGTGCGCGTCACCGACGAAACCGGCGCGCTGCTGCTCGAGCACACGGTCGAGGCCGGTGACATCTGGCGCATGTGCCAGACCAAGGACGCGCCGGTGCAGGACTGGGTCAAGCTGGCGGTCAACCGCGCGCGGTTGTCGAATACGCCGGCGGTGTTCTGGCTCGATCCGGCGCGTGCGCATGACGCGCAGGTGATTGCCAAGGTCGAGCGTTATCTCAAGGACCACGACACCAGCGGTCTCGACATTCGTATCCTGGCGCCGGTCGAGGCGATGACGTTGTCGCTGGCGCGCATTCGCCAGGGCCTCGACACCATCTCGGTCACCGGCAACGTGCTGCGCGACTATCTCACCGATCTGTTCCCGATCATGGAGCTTGGCACCAGCGCGAAGATGCTGTCGATCGTGCCGTTGATGGCGGGCGGTGGCCTGTTCGAGACTGGTGCCGGTGGTTCGGCGCCCAAGCACGTGCAGCAGTTCGTCGAGGAGAACTACCTGCGTTGGGACTCGCTGGGCGAGTTCCTGGCACTGGCGGCGTCGTTCGAGCATCTGGCCAACACCACCGGCAATGCCAAGGCGCGAGTGCTGGCCGAGGCCTTGGATGCGGCCAACGGCAAGTTCCTGGATGCCGACAAGTCGCCGTCGCGCAAGGTCGGCGGTATCGACAATCGCGGCAGCCATTTCTATCTGGCGATGTATTGGGCCGAGGCGCTGGCGGGGCAAGCGCAGGATTCAGAGTTGGCGACGAAGTTCGCGCCGCTTGCCAAGGCGCTGGTCGAGAGCGAGGCGAAGATCGTTGCCGAGCAGATCGCTGTGCAGGGCAAGGCGGTGGATATCGGTGGTTACTACCGGCCGGATGATGCAAAGACTGACGTTGCGATGCGGCCGAGTGCGACGTTCAATTCTTTGTTGGCGATGTTGGGGTAGGGATTCTGCTCGGTTGTCGCGGCGTGGAGTGTGCAGGATCGCGAACCGGTGCGGGTTTTCGCGACACGCCGTGAATACATCCATGTAGGCTTGACGGCAGCATCCATGCTGCCGACAGTCGCGAAAACCCGCCCCGGCCCGCGCTCCACCTTCGGACAGATTCGGAAAAGCCAGAGCCGGCTTTTCGACAGCCGAGACACTTGCAAGCGCGTGGGCGGTGAGTCCGTTGCAGGACTCTCTTTGCCATGGATGGCAAAGCGAAGCCTACATGGACGTATTCACGGCGTGTCCTGCAACGGACTCACCGCCCGCGCGCACCCGCGAACTACGGCGCGCTTTTATCCCAGCTCAGCGAAGGCATCCCGTGTCAGATTCTCGGGTGCGCCGGTGGTGCAATGCACTTCGTCTTCAATACGCACGCCGCCGAAGCGGGCGAGGTGTTCGACCTGGCTCCAGTTCACGGCATTCGCATGCGGGCCTTCGCGTAGCGACGCCAGCAGGCTCGGGATGAAGTAGATGCCGGGCTCGATGGTCACCACCATGCCGGGCTCCAAGGTTCGCGTCAGTCGCAGGTAAGGGTGTCCCTCCGGGCGCGCGATCGGTGTGCCCGACTCGTCGTGCAGGGCACCGACATCGTGCACCTGCAGGCCGATCGGATGGCCAAGGCCGTGCGGGAAGAACACGGAGGTTACGCGCGCCGCGAGCATCGCTTCGGGGTCCATGCGCACGATATCGAGTTCGCGCAAGACACCCGCCAGACGCCGGTGGCAATCCAGATGCAGCTCGCGGTAATCGCGGCCCGCCAGCACCTGCGCGCATAGCGCTTGCTGCTCGCGATCGACGGCGTTGATCAGTGCTTCGAACTCGCTGTCGCCATTGCCCCAGCTGCGAGTGATGTCGGCGGCGTAACCGCTCTCATCGGCGCCGGCATCGATCAACAGAGAGCGATGCTGCGCAGGCGCCGCCACATCCTTGTACTGGTAGTGCAGCGTGGCGCCATGCTCGTTGAGGCCGATGATGCTGTTGTAGGGCAGTTCGAAATCGCTGTGGCCGCTCGCCTGCAGGTAGGCGGCGTGGATACCGGCTTCCGACTGGCCGGCCCGGAAAGCATCGCGCGCGGCGAAATGGCCGCGCACCGCCTTGCGCTGGGCGCGGCGCATCAGCGCCAGCTCATAGGGCGTCTTGCTGCCGCGGTGGTAGTGCAGGTAGGCCAGCAGCGACGGCGGGTTGTTCGGCTCGAAGCCGGGCAGGGCGGCGTCGGCTTCGCCGAGGATGGCGCAGCGACCCTGCTTCGGCAGCTGTTGCGCGGCTTCGGCGGGA
This sequence comes from Arenimonas sp., assembly GCA_036276895.1. Taxonomy (GTDB): domain Bacteria; phylum Pseudomonadota; class Gammaproteobacteria; order Xanthomonadales; family Xanthomonadaceae; genus Arenimonas. The sequence continues at coordinate 5,911 of DASUOA010000437.1, forward strand.
TCGCGGATCACCCGGATGTCGAAGTGCTCGACCCACTCGCCTTCCGGCGCGCTGGGTGGCACGTGCCAGTAGTCGTCCGGCTGGTAATAGACCAGCACCGGGCGTCGCCCAGGGGTATAGGCGATCCAGCTGTGCGGATGCCGGGTCAGCGGCAGCCAGGCCTTGAACTGCGGATTGGCCCGGAATGGGTAGGGCATGTCATCGAGAAAACAGAACTTCTCGATGCCGGCGGCGACCAGCAGGTGGTCGTGGCCGGATGCGGCCAATGCGCGATCGGCGCGGGCACACAGGGTGGCGAGATGGTCGCGATAGCTGGCGTTGGGCACGGTCATTGCGTCGAATTCCTGAAAGCAGGCATTCTGCCGCAAGCGGCCCCCCGGAGCGCAGCAGCGGTTGGACAAGGCAACGACATCGCCAGGCCTTTCGCGCCGTGGCGCCGGCCTGCTCAGTGCCGGTGCGCTGCTGCTCGGGCTGCTCGCCAGCCTCGGCGCCGCGCACTGGCACCAGCAAACGCTGCGCGAAGATCAGCAGCAGCGTCACTTGCGTCTGGCCGAGCGCAGCTTCGACGCGCTCGCCACGGCGCTGAATACCTGCGGGTTGTTGCTGCGCTCGGTGCAGAGCACGTTCCTAGCGTCCGACGAAGTCACGGCCGACGAGTTCTCGGTGCTGCAGCGCAATCTCGATACCGAAACCAACTTCCCGTCCTTGCAGGCGCTGGGTTATGCCCGGCGCGAGGTCGATGCCGAGGGCAAGGAGCGTTTCATCACCGACCGTGTCGCGCCATTGCTGGGCAATGAGCGGCTGGTCGGACTCGACATCACCAGCCAGCCGGCCAACATGGTGGCGGTGTTCGCCTCGCGCGACAGCAACCAGCCGGCAATGTCGGCCACCTTCCAACTGATCCAGCGTGCCGGACTGCCGGGCTTCCAGGATGGCGTCACCATCCGCCTGCCGGTGTACGCGCCGGGTCTGGCGCCGGTGACCGTGCGCGAGCGGCAGCGGCAGTTCAAGGGTTCGCTGGTGGCGTCCTTCCATGTCAGCGGGCTGATCGAGGGCGCGTTGCCGGAAGAAGTGCGCGAGGAACTGCGGATCGAGGTCATCGATGTCACAGCCGGCCTCGACAAGCGATTGTTCGAATGGCTGCCACCCGACGCCAGTGCGCTGGATGCAGGGAAGCTCGAGTGGATGTCGTCGGACATTCCTTTTGGTGGTCGCGTCTGGCGTATGCGTCTTGCCGCCGCGACGCCGCCCGCGCGCTTGGCCGGATGGCCGCTGCTGACCTTGATCGGCGGTGCGCTGGCGAGCCTGCTGGCGGCCGGCCTGCTGTGGTCGCTGCTCGGCACACGGGCGCGGGCGTTGGCGATCGCCGAGCGCATGTCGGCGCAGTACCGCGACAGCGAGGCACGGCTGCGCGCACTGAGCGAGCAACTGGCCTGGCAGGCGCACCACGACGACCTGACCGCGCTGGGTAACCGCCGTGCCTTCCAGGTCGCGCTGGAGCAGGCGATCCGTAGCGTCGATGCCGGCGGCCCGCCGTTGGCCCTGCTCTATCTCGATCTCGACCAGTTCAAGCTGGTCAACGACACTTCCGGGCACAGTGCCGGCGACGAGCTGCTGGCGCAGTTGGCCATCCGGCTGCAACGCGAGCTGGACGAAGGCGACCTGATCGCGCGTCTGGGCGGCGACGAATTCGGCATCCTGCTCGGCGACGGCGAGCCACTCCGAGCCCGCCGCGCCGCTGAAGCCCTGCGCGAAACCATCGATGCCTTCGTGTTCAGCTGGGAAGGCAAGAACTACTCGCTCAGCGCCAGCATCGGCATGGCCTTCCTCGACCGCCCCGGCCTTTCACCGCGTGAGCTGCTGGCGATGGCCGATACCGCCTGCTATTTCGCCAAGGAGCGCGGTCGCAACCGCCTGCACGTGTTCGAAGAAGGTGATGCCGAAGTCAACGAGCGGCGCAGCGAGATGGAGTGGATCGGACGCATCCGCAAGGCGATGGAAGAGGGCCGTCTCAGCCTCGATTACCAGGAGTTGCACCCGCTGCGGCCCGAGGACGGCGGCGCGCATTTCGAGTTGTTGCTGCGCATGCGCGACGAACAGGGGCAGCCGGTGGCGCCGGGCATGTTCATTCCGGCGGCCGAACGCTTCGGGCTGATGCCGCAGCTCGACCGCTGGGTGGTGGAGACGGCGCTGTCCAATTTCTCCCGCCTGCATCCGCAGGGCGACGACGTCGAGCTGTGCGCGATCAACCTGTCCGGTGCCACCGTCGACGACGAACATTTCGCCGCCTTCGTGCTCGAAGCCCTGCAGCGGCATCGGGTGCCGGCGCGGCAGGTCTGCTTCGAGATCACCGAGACCGCGGCGGTCAGCAACCTGGCGCGGGTGCTGCGCTTCATCGAACGGCTGCGCGCGGTGGGCTGCCGCTTTGCGCTCGACGACTTCGGTGCCGGCATGTCCTCTTTCGGTTATCTGAAGAACATCCCGGTCGATCTGATCAAGATCGACGGCAGCTTCATCCGCCAGCTCGAGGACGATGCGATGAGCCAGGCGATCGTCCGCGCGATCGCCGACATCGGACACCAGGTCGGGCTGCAGGTGATTGCCGAGTGGGTGAATACCGAGACGACCCGCGAACTGCTGCGCGAACTCGGCGTCGATTTCGTCCAGGGCTTCATGATCCACAAGCCCGAGCCGGCGCTGTATTGCCGCTGATCGCGACTCAGGTCGACGGCGTGCAGGTGTCGCCGCTGTCGACCGCTGCGCCGAGTTCGACCGGGCTTCGCTGCAGACGCAGACGCGACTTCAGCGCTTGGGTGAGCAGCAGTTCGTTTTCTTCGGTCAGCATCAGCGCGCACCCGAGCTGCAGGCGTTCCACCAGCGAGGCGAATTGTGCCGGCCCGCCGATGAAGAGGATGGTCGAGGTGGCATCCGCATAGAGGGCATCTCCGTGCAGCACCGCCACCAGCGCCGAACCGCGCGCCGGGTAGCCGGTGCGCGGGTCCAGCACGTGCGGCCAGCGGCCGCCGTCCGGGGCCTCGCGGAAGCGGCTGAAGTTGCCGAGCGTGAACAGGGCCTCGCCGTCGTCGAGTTCCAGCTCGGCCAGCACGCCGCCGAACGGGTCCTCGAGTGCGGACTGCCACCGCTGGCCCGCATCGTCGCCGAGCACCAGCGTGTCGTCGCCGATCCGCAGCCGCGCGCTGTCGACGCCAAGACCCGCCAGCACATCGGCGCTGCGTTGCAGGGCGAGGCCTCGGCCGACAGCGCCAAAGTCGAGCTGGATGCCGCGATGACGGCTGTGCACTTGGCCGTCGACGATGGTGATGTCGTCAAAGCGCGGCCGTTGCGCCAACCAGGACTGGATGACGGCAGCCTCCGGCGCGGCGCTGGTGATCGGCAGCGTGTCGGTGTGGAAGCCCCAGAGGGCGAACAGGCCGCCCGCGCCCGGGTCGAACAGGCCGTCACTGGCCTTGACCAGCGACCGTGAGCGTTCGATCAGCGGCAGGATCGAATCCGGCGCGGCGGCGGATTCGCCGCGGGCCAGTGCGGCATTGAGCGTGGTCAGCGGCGACGGTTGCCAGGCGTGCAAGTCATGTTGCAGCGACAGCAGTTCGCTGCGTACCGCTTCGAGTGCGCGCTTGCGTTGCTCGGCATCGCCATGACGCAGTTCGACTTCGGTCGTTGCGCCGAAAGCATGCAAGGTCAGCCGGGTATCCGGCGCCTGGCCGCCGCAGGCGGAGAGCGCCAACAGCACGGCGGCGCCGAAGGCGGCGGCGCGCATCTCAGACGTACTGGCTGCCCGGCGACTCCACCCAATCGCGGATGCGAGCGGCGTCCTGCACCGAGACATCGATGAAGCGAAAGCCCGACCAGACCTGGCCACCGGCCGGCACTTCATCGGCCCACAGTTCGTGCGCACCGATCTCCACCGCCTGCCACTCGCCGACGCTGCCGGGCAGGCGGAAATGGAACTGGTACAGCGCATCGCTGGTCAGTCGCTGGGTCAGGATCAGCAGCATGCCGGTTTCCGACAGGTTGCTCAGATGCCCGATCACCGTCTCGGTCATGGTGTCGATGATCTCGATGGCGTCATTGGCCTTGCGGCGCTTGGCGCGGCGGTATTCGGTCATGGCTTGTCCCCGCCAGGCTTCTGGCCGGCAAACGATCGCAGCGCGCCGACCACGGCGCCCCAGGCGCGATCGATCAAGGTGCCTTTCTCTTCTTCGACGACCCGCGCCTGGCCCTGCGCCATGGCTCGGGCCAGACTTTCCAAGGTGTGCTCGCCGACCTTCTGACCGCGGTGGTTCACGAACAGCACATGGCTGGTGACGGTACTGAACCACGACAGCCGGCGACGCACCTTGCTGCCGCGCTGGTCGAGCTGGAATTCGAACCAGGTGCCGAAGGGCAGATGCTTGATCTGCTCCAGGTGCGCCTGCGCCTCGGCCGACAGCCGGGTCCGCGCCACCTTGGGATCTTCCTTGTCGCTGCCGAGCCGGGCGCGCGCCTTCAGGCGCATGGTCAGCTCGGTGCGGCTGGCGCCGTCGTCGTCGCCACCGCCGCCTTGCGGGTCGATCAGGCGGCTGGCGATCGCCTGCGCTTCCTGCTCGTGATAACCGACCTGGGCCAGGGCGGACTGGATGTCGCCGCGTAGTTGATCGGCCTCCGCGGCCTCAAGCGGCGATTGCCCGGGCGCGGCCTTGGCGACCTCGACCAGTCGCTGCGCCACGTCGAGCTGTTGCTGCCAAGCCTCGGACTCTTCGCCGTGGCGCAGTGCGGTCAGGGCCAGTACGTCGGTCCAGGCCTGGCTCAGCAGGGTGTGGGTGAAGCGCGGCAGGTTCTTCTTCTTGAGCAGGTCCTCGACCACCTTGGCCGCCGACTTGCGCGCCAGCGCCAGCTTCTCCTTGCCGCGGGCGGCTTCGACCTGGCGCTTCTCGGCGACTTCGGCCTTGCGCGCGATGGTCTGCAGGTGCGAGCCCATGTCCTCGACCAGGGTCTGGAACAACCCGACGTCGCCATTGAAATCGCGCAGGGTCCGCTCGACCAGGGATTGCATCTTGCCGACCAGCGGCTGATCGGCCTCTTCTTCGCCCAGCCAGTAGGCGCCAGTCTCGGCAATGGCATTGAGCATCTGCCGCGCCGGATGCTGCTGGCGGGTGAAGAAGCTCTTGTCCTGCAGCGCCACGCGCAGCAGCGGCGCCTGCAGCTTGGCCAGCAGCGCGGCGGCAGGGCTGTTCGGGCGCACGTCTTTCATGATGTGGTCGAACAACATGCCGACCAGGTCGATGGCGTCGCTGTCTTCCTCGGCCAGGGCGGGCGCGGATTCGCCGGGCAGTTGCGTGCGCAGCTGGGCCAGCAGGTCCTGCTTGATCTGGGCGACGTTGCGGGTCGGGGCCTTGCCCGGCTGATCGAGTACACGATGCTGCAGATTGCCGAGGGTCTCCAGCACCGCGCCGGTTTCCACCGGCATCGCGCCGCTGCCGCCGGTGCCGCGCGGATTGCCGAGCTTGCCCAGCAGCTGCCGGCGCCCGGCCAGCAGTTGCCGCATCAACTGGAAGGCGTCCTGGTCACCCTGGCTCGCCGGGCTGCTGGTCGCCAGATCGCGCGGCAGCCGGGTGTCGGCGCCTTGGCCGGCACCCGCCGCACCACCGAGGCCCAGCGAAGCCGAAGCGGTGGGCTTGTCGGTCTTGGCCGCCTCGTCCGTGGGGCCGGTCGGCGCGTCACTGCGACGCGGCCGCGCGTTCGCTGCCGCCTGGTTGGGAGCCGGCGCGCGCACCCGGATCGGGATGTACTGCAGGTGCGGCAGCACGCCGTTGCGCGCCAAGGAGCTGTTGATTGCTTCGACGAAGCCGGTGTAGACCGGCGACAGGTTGCGCTCGAAGGTGCGGTACAGCAGCACCCGGTGCTCCAGCGCTAACTCCAGGCAGTCGGAGGCCTGGCGCAGCATCCGGCACAGCGCCTGCGGACCGACCGGCAGCGATTCCGAATCGAAGGCCGGCTTGCCGGCGAGCACGCCGAAGCGCTGCCCGAGCAGGTACAGCGGCAGGCTGTTCTGCACTTCGGCGCGGTTGGAGATCTCGGTCAGCGCGAAGCTCTCGTCGATTTCCGATTCTGCCACCAGGCTCAGCGTGTGCCGGCTGGGCATGCCGGCGGCGCCAACATTGCGGCCGTTGACCTCGCTGCGGATGCTGGCGAGCTCGGCTTCCAATGCGATCAGGTAGCGCGGGATGAAATCCGGCCGAGTGCGCTTGACCAACCGTTGCGCCTCCAGCCAACGCGACTG
>DASUOA010000438.1:0-3858 GCA_036276895.1 Arenimonas sp.
GCGCTGGCGCCCTCCGGCAGGGATGCTGGCAGCCGTGACGGATCGAAGATTTCCAACGCCGATCGCAACCAGCGCTCGGCGCTGTAGCCCGTTTCCGGCAACGACGGCGCTTGTCCCAGCAATTGCCAGACGCGATTAAGCGCTGGCAGAGGATGGGCCGGGTCGATCGGTAGCGCCGCCAGTGACTTGCTCAGCTTGCGCCCCTGCGCGTCGAGCAGCAGCGGCAGGTGCAGGTATTCCGGCGACGTGATGCCGAGACAGCGTTGCAACCAGATCTGCCGCGGCGTCGAGTCGAGCAGGTCGGCTCCGCGCACCACATCGGTGATGCCCTGCGCGTGGTCGTCGACCACCACTGCCAACTGGTAAGCCCACAGCCCGTCGGAGCGGCGCAGCACGACATCACCGACATCGCGGCGCAGGTTCTGCTGCTGCGCGCCTTGTAGGCGATCGTCGAACGCGATCGGTTGCTCCGTCACCCACAGCCTGATTGAAGTCGGCCGCAGCGGGTCGTCGTTGACGCAGGGGCCGAGGTGGCGGCCGTCGTTGGCTTCGAGATCGCGCCGGCTGCAGCGGCATGCGAAGGCATGGCCATTGCCGAGCAAGCGCTGCAAGGCCGCGGCATAGGCCTCGTTGCGCCGGCTCTGGTACATGATCTCGCCGTCGGGATGCAGTCCGAAGGCGTGCAGGGTTTCAATCTGCAACTGCGCCGCGCCGGGCACTTCACGCGGGGGATCGATGTCTTCGATGCGCAGCAACCATTCGCCCCCGGCCTTGCGCGCAAGCAGCCAGCTGCCGAGCGCGGCCAGCAGCGAGCCGAGGTGCAGGGGGCCGGTGGGCGAGGGGGCGAAGCGTCCGCGGTAGACGGGATCGGCAGTCATGATCGGGCCAGTTTCACCCGGTCGCGATGTTGAAACCAGCATGCTCGCGCCACATATCCGAGCCAAACGCGTCGCCCGCCGGGCGACTCCAGGAGAGACCGATGTTCAACCGTATTGCCCTGTTCCTGGCCACCAATCTTGCCGTGCTGGTGCTACTCGGTATCGTGCTCAGCGTGCTGCAGAACGTGTTCGGTGTGCAGCTCGGCGAGACCGGCGTGCTGCTGGTGTTCGCCGCGATCTTCGGATTCGGTGGCTCGCTGCTCTCGCTCGCCATTTCCAAGTGGATGGCCAAGCGTGCGACAGGGCTCCACGTGATCGAGCAGCCGCGCACCGAGACCGAGGCCTGGTTGCTTCGCACCGTGCAGCGGCAGGCGGAAACGGCGGGTATCCGCATGCCTGAGGTCGGCATCTTTGACGCGCCGGAGATCAACGCATTCGCGACCGGCCCCAGCCGCAACAATTCGCTGGTAGCGGTGTCCACTGGCCTGTTGCGGGCGATGAGCCGCGACGAGGCCGAAGCGGTGCTGGCGCACGAAGTCAGCCACGTCGCCAATGGCGACATGGTGACCATGGCGTTGATCCAGGGCGTGCTCAATACCTTTGTGATCGTGCTGGCGCGTGTGGTCGGCCGCCTCGTCGACGGTTTCCTCAGCGGCAACCGCGACAGTGACGCGGGGCCGGGCTTTGCGTACTACATCATCGTGATGCTGCTGGAGGTCGTGTTCGGCGTGCTGGCCTCGATGATCTCGATGTGGTTCAGCCGCTGGCGCGAGTTCCGCGCCGATGCCGGCGGCGCGCAGCTCGCCGGACGCGGCAAGATGGTCGCGGCGCTGGAGCGGCTGGCGCAGACCTATGGCCACAGCACGCTGCCCAACGAAGTGCGTGCCTTCGGGATTTCCGGTGGCGTCGGTGGCGGCCTCAAGCGACTGTTCATGAGCCACCCGCCGCTGGCTGAGCGGATTGCCGCGCTGCGCAATGGCTGAGCTCTGCTGACGGGCAAGAAAAAACCCGCCTCCGGGCGGGTTTTTTCGTTTCCGAATTGGCGTCGATCAGCCCGGCAGCAACTGCTTGATCACGTCGATCAGCTGGTTCTCGTTGAACGGCTTGGTGATGTAGGCCTTGGCACCTTGGCGCATGCCCCAGACCTTGTCGGTCTCCTGGTCCTTGGTAGTGACCAGCACGATCGGGATGTGGGCGGTGGTCGCCTCTTTGGCGATCGCACGGGTGGCCTGGAAGCCGTTGAGATTCGGCATGACGACGTCCATCAGCACCAGGTCGGGGATCTGCGCCTTGGCGACTTCGACGCCGGCGGCGCCATCCTCGGCGGTGATGGCCTCGTGGCCGAGCTTCTCGACAATGCGCTTCATGCCCATGAGCTGGGACGGGGAATCGTCGACGATGAGGATGCGGGCCATTCAGGGTCTCCCTTGGGTCACGGTGATTGTATGCCCAGCCGGGTCGCCGGGTGCAAGGCCGGAGGTCACGGCGGGCGATACCGCTGGGCGGCCGGACGGCGCCGGAACCCGCATCAGAAGCGCACCAGCGTGCGCCCGAAGGAGCCGCCGGCGAGCATGCCCGGGAAATGTCCTGCGAGCTCATCAAGGCCCAGTTCGCGGGTCTTGATGCGCGGCAGATGCGCGGGTTTCCAGTCACCGGCGAGCTTTTCCCACACCTGTTCGCGCTGCCGCCGGGCGGTGCCCGCCGAGGCGATTCCGAGCAGCGACACGCCCCGGATGATGAAGGGCATCACCGTGGTCGCCAGCGCGGCACCGCCGGCCAGGCCGCAGCTGGCGATGTTGCCGTAGGGTTGGATGACCCGCGTCAGTCCGGCCAGCATCTCGTCGCCGACGTTGTCGATGGCGCCGGCCCAGATAGCGTTTTCAAGAGGTCGTTTGCCGAGCTGCAGTTCATGCCGCGACACGATTTGTTTCGCGCCCAGGCTAGTGAGGAAGTCGAGCTGGTCAAACTTGCCGGTGATCGCATGCACCTCGTAGCCTGCGCGCGTCAGGATGTCGATGGCGAGCATGCCGACACCGCCAGTGGCGCCGGTGACGGCGATCGCGCCCATGTCCGGCGTCTGCCCGTTCATCTCCATGCGCAGCAGGGCGAGACCGGCGGTGAAGCCGGCGGTGCCGAGGATCATCGCTTCTTCCAGCGACAGGCCCGGCGGCAGCGGGATCGCCCACGCCGATTCCAGTCGCGTGTATTCGCTGTAGCCACCGTCGCGTGTCTCCGACAGGCCGCAGCCGGTGCACAGCACCGCGTCGCCTTCCTTGAACCGGGAGTCGGTTGAAGCGACTACATGGCCGGCTGCGTCGATGCCACCGACCAGCGGAAACCGACGCAGGATCTTGCCCTGGCCGGTACCGGCCAAAGCATCCTTGTAATTGACACTCGAGAAGGCGGTCTTGATCACCACCTCGCCAGCACTCACGTCGTCGAGCGCGATCGACTCGACGGCGGCGCGATAACCCTGGTTGTCGTTGTGGATGCGGAAGGCGCGGAAACTCGCGGGGACGCTCATCGATTCGACTCCTGAAAAACGAAAGGCGCCTTGCGGCGCCCTTCGTGGAACACGCGACAGGCCTTAGTTGGCCTTGTGGATGGCGCGCTTGTCCACCGCCAGTGCGGCTTCGTGGATCGCTTCCGACAGCGTCGGGTGCGCGTGGCAGATGCGCGCCAGGTCTTCGGCCGAGCCGTGGAACTCCATCGCCACCACGCCTTCGTGCACCAGCTCCGAGACGTTGGCGCCGCACATGTGCAGGCCGAGGATGCGGTCGGTCTCGGCATGGGCGATCACCTTGACCATGCCGGCGGGCTCGTTCATCGCTACCGCGCGGCCGATCGCCGCGAACGGGAAGCTGCCGACCTTGTACTCGATGCCTTCGGCCTTGCACTGCGCCTCGGTCTTTCCGACCCACGCAATCTCCGGCTCGGTGTAGATGACCCACGGCACGGTGTCGAGATTGACGTGGCCGGG
>DASUOA010000439.1:0-2101 GCA_036276895.1 Arenimonas sp.
CTGCGGCGGAAGCGGGTGACCAGCCCGGCGAGCTTGACCCGGCGCCAGCCCTCGCGACGGACCAGACGCAGGCTGGCGCGCATCGCCGCCGCCATCGCCGGCGCCGGTGCGGTGCTGAACAGATAGGGCCGCGCGGTTTCCGCCACATGCGCGATCAAAGCATCGCTGCCGAACAGCAACGCACCCTGGCCGCCGAACGCCTTGCCCAGCGGCGCCAGCAGCAGCGGCACCTGCTCGGCGCCGAGTCCGGCGGCGGCGGTGCTGCCGCGACCATCGGGCCCGAGCAGGCCGACGCCGTGCGCATCATCGACATACAGCAGTGCCTGCTGGGTGCGTGCCAGCAGCGCCAGTTCGCGCAGCGGTGCGACATCGCCATCCATGCTGAACACGCCATCGGTCGCTAGCATCGCCATGCCGTCGCGGTGCGCAAACAGCTGCCGCAACGCCGCCGCGACATCACCATGCGGATAGCGCTTGAGCTCGCACCCGGAAAGACGCGCACCGTCGAGCAGACAGGCGTGGTTGAGCTTGTCCTGGACGCAGACATCGCCGTCGCCGAGCAGCGATTGCATCACCGCGAGGTTGGCGAGATAGCCCGAGCCAAAGTACAGCGCCCGATCAAAGCCCATCCACTGCGCCGCTTCGATTTCCAGCGCCGCGTGCTCGCTGCTGTGGCCGCAGACCAGAGCCGAGCCACCGCTGCCGACGCCGTGCCAGGCCGCCGCTTCCTGCAGTGCGGCAACGACATCGAGGTGCTGCGACAAGCCGAGGTAGTCATTGCCGCAGAAGTTCAGCAACTCACGGCCGTCGACCTGCACCCGGGCGCCCTCATGGGCAGCGATGACCCGGCGCGGACGCTGTGCGTCGCGATGGATCCGCGCCTGCGCGGCGGCGGCAAGACGGTCGGGGTAGCGGATGCGGGGCATGGCGCAGTCTAGGCCTTGCAGGCCAGCGATTCCGTGTCGGCGATCGCAGCCGGCGCGGTGCCGGCGCAGCCGCAACCGCCCGGACGGTCGCAGCCGCCTTCGGTCTCGGCTTCGGTGACCGCCATCGGCTTGAGACCGAGGCGCGCGAACAGGGCGCGGTCGGCTTCGACATCGGGGTTGCCGGTGGTGAGCAGCTTCTCGCCGTAGAAGATCGAGTTGGCGCCGGCGACGAAGCACAGTGCCTGCAGCTCGTCGCTCATCTCGGCGCGACCGGCCGACAGCCGCACCATCGAGGCCGGCATCAGGAGGCGCGCGACCGCGATGGTGCGGACGAATTCGAACGGGTCGAGCAGGGCGGTGCCGGCGAGCGGCGTGCCTTCGACCTGCACCAGGCGATTGATCGGCACCGAATCGGGATGCGCCGGCAGATTGCTCAGTGCCTGTAGCAGGCCGGCGCGCTGAGCGCGCGACTCGCCCATGCCGACGATGCCGCCGCAGCAGGTCTTCATGCCGGCGTCGCGCACGTGCGTGAGAGTGTCGAGGCGGTCCTGGTACTCGCGGGTGTGGATCACCTCGCCGTAGAACTCCGGCGCGGTGTCGAGATTGTGGTTGTAGTAGTCGAGGCCCGCGTCTTTCAGCGCCAGCGCCTGCTCGCGCTTCAACATGCCGAGCGTTGCGCAGGTTTCGAGACCGAGCGCCTTGACCTCGCGGATCATCGCCGCGACTTTCGGGATATCGCGATCCTTCGGGCTGCGCCAGGCGGCGCCCATGCAGAAGCGGCTGGCGCCGGCGGCCTTGGCGGCGCGGGCGCGGCTGAGCACGTCGTCGACTTCCATCAACTTGGTCGCTTCAACGCCGGTGTGGTAGCGCTGCGCCTGCGGGCAGTAGCTGCAGTCTTCCGGGCAGCCGCCGGTCTTGACCGACAGCAGCGTCGAGACCTGCACTTCGCTGGGATCGAAGCGCTGCCGGTGCACCGTGGCGGCGCGATGCAGCAGCTCGGGGAAGGGCAGCTCGAACAGCGCAAGGATTTCCTCGCGCGACCAGTCGTGGCGCAGGGCCGCGACCGGCCCGGTTTGGATGACGGCAGACATGGCAAAACCCTGACGGCGCGCGGCCGGGAAGGGCGGCAGTCTGGGAGCCATGTCCGCCCCTGTCAACCAAGTACCACCCCTGCC
>DASUOA010000440.1:0-3592 GCA_036276895.1 Arenimonas sp.
CGGCGAACCGGCGCACGCGGCCGCATCCCGCGCAGTTCCACCCGATGCTGCGCACCACCCCCGGCGCCCTCGAGCTGCTGGCTGAAACCGAATCCGACCCACCCCGCAAGGAAGACCATTGAGCACCCAGAAAACCCCGCTGCCCGTTCAACGTGACGACACCCTCCGCCTGATCCTGGCCACCGACCTCGACGGCACCTTCCTGGCGGGCGACCCGCTGGCGCGCCAGCGCCTGTACCGACTGGTGGACGAACACCCGCAGATCCGCCTGGCCTGGATCACCGGCCGCGGCCTGGAAGCGGTGATGCCACTGCTCGCCGACCCCACCCTGCCGCGCCCGGACTATGTGATCTGCGATGTCGGTGCCACCGTCGTCGACGGCCGCAGCCTGCAACCACTGCAACCACTGCAGGCGGAAATCGATGCGCGCTGGCCGGGCGAACACGCGGTAGCCGATGCGATCAGGCGCTTCGACGGTCTGCAACGCCAGGACGTGCCGCAGGAGCGGCGCTGTTCCTATTACTGCGACCCGCGCACGCTGGCGGGCTTCCGCACCGAGATCGAAGAAGCGGCGCGCGCATTGGGCTGCTCGGTGCTGTACTCGGACGACCGTTACCTCGACATCCTGCCGCCGGACACCGACAAGGGCCGCACCCTGCGCGCGCTGACGCAACAACTGGGCCTGGCGCACGAGCACGTGCTGGTCGCTGGCGACACGCTCAACGACCTGTCGATGTTCACCGCGGGCTTCCGCGGCGTCTGCGTTGGTCGTGCCGAAGCGGCACTGGTGGAGGCGACGCAATCCTTGGCCAACGTGCTGCACGCCAAGGCCGCCGGCTGCGGCGGCATCCTCGAGGCGATCGCGCACTTCCGCCTGTTGCCCGAACCGACGGCCAAGCCGGCCGCCGCGGTACCCGCCGGCGAGTCGGACCTGGTGATGGTCTACCACCGCCTGCCTTTCGATGAATACATCGAAGCCGGCCAGCGCAAACGGCGCGCGCACACCTCACCCAACGGCATCATCCCCAGCCTGCTCAGCTTCTTCGCCGGCGGCCGCCGCGGCGCCTGGATCGCCTGGAGCATCGACGACGGCAAGGAGTCCGGATTCGAAGCGCGCACGCCGGTCGATGGCGAGCACTACCCGAACCTGATCGCGCATCGCGTCCGTCTTGGCAAGTCCGAAGTCGATGCCTTCTACAAGCGCTTCTCGAAGGAAGCCTTCTGGCCGATGCTGCACACCTTCTGGGAGCGCGCGCGCTTCCGCGCCGACGACTGGCAGGCCTTCCTCAAGGTCAATCGCAAGTTCGCCATCGCCGCCGCTGCGGAAGCGGCTCACGGCGCCACCGTCTGGATCCACGACTACAACCTGTGGATGGTGCCCGGCTACCTGCGCGAGCTGCGCCCGGACCTGCGCATCGCCTTCTTCCACCACACTTATTTCCCTTCCGCCGACGTGTTCAACGTGGTGCCGTGGCGACGCGAGATCCTCGGCAGCCTGCTGCAATGCGACTACATCGGCTTCCACATCCCGCGCCAGGTGGAGAACTTCGTCGATGTGCTGCGCGGCGCCATGCCGCTGCAGACCCTGCAACGCGAAAGCTGCGCGCCGCGCTTCCTCACCTATGGCTGCGCCGTCGGGCTCGACCGTATGACCACGCGGGTGCGCGTCGGCGACCGCGAGATCGGCCTTGGTGCGCATCCGGTCGGCACCGATGTCGCGCGCATCCGCGGCCTGCTCGAACGCGACGACAGCCACCAGCGCATCGCCGCCATCCGCGACGAGATCGGCCCGCGTCGGCTGGTGCTGTCGATCGAACGCCTCGACTACACCAAGGGCACGCTGGAAAAACTGCAGGCCTTCGAGCAGCTGTTGGAGTCACATCCGCAATGGCAGGGCGAGGTCGTGCTGCTGATGGTCTGCGTCCCGGCCGCCGGCGAGATGACCGTCTACCGCAGTCTGCAGACACAAATCGAACAGGCGGTCGGGCGCATCAACGGCCGCTTCTCGCGCCTGGACTGGACACCGATCCGCTTCTTCGCGCGCGCCCTGCCGTTCGAGGACGTGCTCGCGCACTACGTCGCCGCCGACATCATGTGGATCACACCGCTGCGTGACGGGCTCAACCTGGTCGGCAAGGAGTTCGTCGCCGCCAACGGCGTCGCCGGCACGCCGGCGATTCTGGTGCTGTCGGAGTTCGCCGGTGCCGCCGCCGAGCTCAAGGGCGCGGTATTGACCAATCCGCACGACGGCGCCGACCTGGTTGCCGGCTTGCACCAGGCACTGGCGATGCCGCCGGAAGAAGCCGAAGGGCGGCAACGGCAACTGTTCGACATCGTCACGCACTTCGATGTCGAACGCTGGGGCCAGGATTTCCTCGATGCGGTGGCTACGGCCGGCAGTGGTGCCGGCGAGCATCGCTACACCGAGCACGTGCCGGATTAGCGGAATGCCCACACCAGCAGCGCCGTGAGCACCGTCACCACGAAGGCACCACGGCGCAGCAACCGCGATGGCGCCGGCACGCTGCCACGATCCACTGCCGCCAGCTGCGCTGAAGTCGGCACCGTCGCCAGCCACCCTTGCCACGCCAGCGCGAAGACAACGGTGGCCAGCAGTAGTGCGCCGGCCACCAGGGTGAAGTGCAACGATATCCACCCAAGCTGTGTCGCCACGAACCACGCCGCGCTCAGCGCATGCCCGCAGACCAGCGCGCGCAGCGCCGCACCGGCACCGAGCGGCTTCCACCACAGGCCCATCAGGAAGATCGCCACCAGCGGCGGCGTCACGTAGGCGAAGGTCTGTTGCAGGTAGGCGAACAGGCCCGGGAAGTGATCGATCATCGGCGCCCACAACGCCGCCAGCGCCATCAACGCCAGGGTGATGACGCGCCCGATGCGCGCCAGCGCTTGCGGCGACAGGCTGGGCCGCCGCGGCTGGATGAAGTCGACGCTGATCAGCGTCGAGGCCGAGTTCAGCGCCGAATCGACGCTGGACATGATCGCCGCCAGCAAGCCGGCCAGCACCAAGCCGGCGATGCCGACCGGCGCGTATTCGAGCAACAGTCGCGCATAGACCTGGTCGCCGCGCTCGAGATCCGGCAGCAAGGCCACCGCCATCGCACCGGGCAGCACCATCAGGAACAGCGGCAACAGCTTGAGCACGGCCGCCAGCAGAGCGCCGCGTCCCGCCGCTTCAAGGTCGCGAGCGCCGAGCAGACGCTGCGAGACGTACTGGTTCATGGTCCAGTAGTAGAAGCCGAGAATCGGCAGACCTACCAGGGTGCCAAGCCAGGACAGGTCGGGATCATCCAACGGCCGCAACAGGCTCAAGTGATCGGCTGGCACCGCCGCGACCACGCGCGCCCATGAAAAGTCGAATTGCGCGAACACCAGCGACGCCAGCACCGCCGAGCCCAACAACAGCACGATCGATTGCAGCGCATCGGTATAGACCACCGCACGCAGTCCGCCGGCAGCGGTGTAAAGACCGGCGAACAGTGCCAAGCCGGCGATGCCAAGGCCCAGCGGCAAGCCGGGAAAGAACACCTGCAATACGATCACCCCCGCGAACAGGCTGCCGGCGGTGTCGAGC
>DASUOA010000441.1:0-2477 GCA_036276895.1 Arenimonas sp.
CGCACGCATCATCAGGATATGCACCGTCTGCTTTCTCGCCACGGTTACGAACTGCGGGAACTCGCAGAACACATCGCCTAGTTCGGTGATATCGCGGATGTTCAGGTAAACAATCAGGATGGTGCGTTGGTTCGCCTGGAACTGTTGTTGTAATCGAGACAGCACGACACGCCACGTAGCGGCGTCGAACGGGTTGAAGAAGAAGCAGACCAAGGCATCGTCAGGCGGCACGTAGTCGCAGGCGTTCGCGCAGACCGTGTCGATTTGCGCTTGCCTGGGAACAAGATTGCGGGCGCGCCGAAGATTGAGTCTGGCCTGTTGATGCAGCAAGGGCGCATACTCGACGCCGATGATGCGGCGATACGGGTGGGCGGCGGCGAGCAATAACGCCTTGCCTTTGCCTGACCCGTAGTCGATGAAGACGAAGTCTTCGTGGCGATGCGGAAACAGCCGCAGCGCATCCTCGAAGTGCGAAGTCGAGATCGCACGATAGACACCATTGCCGTGCCGGGCCGCTTCCGGCGTGATGCCCAACCGCGTCAGCGGGATCTCGCCCCCGGTGTCCGTGCCATGCAGTCGATCAAACGCGGCGTTTTCGCGCATGACGGCTCGAACGGCAGCATGCCGCGTATCGAGTCGCCAAAGGATCGATGCAAAGGCGCGTCTGAGGCTGGCGACAACGCCTACGCGAGCGACGACGTCGCGCACATGCTGAAGCTCCTTGCGCAATTCAACCTCCCGTCGATGCGAGGTTGGCCACGCAGCCGATACCGCAAAGCATGACATTGGTGGTGAATGCGTCTGTGCGCTGGGCCGCTTTGGCGTGTGCCCGGGTTGACCGAGGCCGCCATGTCAGATCTCGCTAGAATCTTTATAGGACATAATATACATTATGCGCAATTGGCGATGTCGAGCCGATGCCAGCTAGCCGCTCGCCTTCCGCCCCAGGGTCATCTGTATGCGCTTCAGAAGATCCGCGAATTTGTATGGCTTGACCATGTAATCGGTCACACCCAAGGTCTTGCATCGCAGAACGTGGCTGGCGTCCATTGAGCCGGTGATCATGATGATCGGGACGTCGCGCAGCCGATCCTTCGACTTCATGTGCTCGACGACGCCAATGCCATCAATCACAGGCATGCCGATGTCGAGCAAGGCCAGGTCGAAGTCGTCCTGCTCCATCAGGTCGATCGCGGTCCGGCCGCTACCGGCGCCGAACGGCTCGTAGCCTTCGAGCCGCAGGAACAGTAACGTCGTCTGGCGCATGGCGTCGACGTCATCCGCCACCAGGATTCTGGGTTTCCCTGACTCGCCCATCGCTCGATTCCCCTGCATCGAAATCCGCCTCGCGCATTCTGCGCGCAAGCCACCGGCAAAAGCACCTGCCAGTGGTCCTGTGCGCCCGCCATCTGGCGTCTTCAAGAGAAATGGCGCAGATTGCAGCTCACAGACCGATACCGGACCCGGCGAGGCCGATCACCATGGCGGAAACCGACGCGCGCACGGATGCGGTGCGACTAGACCCGGCCATTCGTGCCAACGAGGAACGTTTACGCGCGCTGATCGCGTCGGCCCAGGATGCCGTGGTGATCATGGATACCCAGGGGCTGGTGGTCGACTGGAATCCCTGCGCCGAGCGCATGTTCGGCTGGACCGCCGACGAAGCCATCGGCGCCCGACTGTCCGAGCTGATCGTGCCGCCGCATCTGCGCGCCCAGCACGAGAAGGGCTTGCGCCGCTACGTCGAAACCCGCCAGGGCCACATCATCGGCCGGTCGGTGGAGCTCACCGCGGTGTCCCGCGGGGGCCACGAAATCCCTATCGAGCTGTCGCTGTGGCCCTTGGAATCGGGCGGCGACCTGCTGTTCGGCGCCTTCATCCACGACATCTATTCGCGCAAGGCCGCCGAGCGCGCCTTGCGTGAACAGGAAGAGAAGTACCGGCTGGTCGTCGAGAACGGCTCCGAAGGCATCCTGGTGGTGCGTGAGGCGCGCATCGTGTTCGCCAATCCCGCCACCGAGCGTCTGGTCGGCGTGCCCTTGTCGGAGATGCAATCGGCGCCCTTCACCAACTGGATCCATGCCGACGACCGCGCCATGGTCGTCGACCGCCATCTGAAGCGGCTGCGCGGCGAGCCAGTGGAAAAGCAGTACGCGTTCCGCATCCTGCATCCGGATGGCCGCCTGCTGTGGGTCGAACTGTCGGCCGTTTCGATCCTGTGGGAAGGCGAGCAAGCCACCCTCTCCTTCATCACCGACATCACCCAGCGCAAGCAGCTCGAAGAAAGCCTGCAGCAGACCCTGGGCGCGCTGCAGCACCGCACCCACGAGCAGGAAGCGATCCTGCAGAGCACCCTGATCGGCATCGGCCTGATTTCCGAACGGCGCTTCCAGTGGTGCAACCGCACGCTGGCGGAGATGTTCCACTACACACCGGAGCAGTTGATCGGGCAGCCTGCCGCGGTGCTGATGCCGGAT
>DASUOA010000442.1:0-5633 GCA_036276895.1 Arenimonas sp.
GCCGCATCGCGTAATCGAGCGTCTTGATCCAGTCGCTGCCGGCGATGTCCGGGAACCAGGCGCGGTCTTCGTCGGTGGGGTGCTCGCAGATGCGGCGCAGGTCCGAGAACATCGCGAAGCCCAGCGCATACGGATTGATGCCGCTGTACGCCGGATGCGTGATCGGCGGCTGGAACACCACGGTCGTGTGCGAGCTCAGGATCTCCATCATGTAGCCGTCCGAGAGCATGCCCTCGTCGTACATGGTGTTCAGCAGCGTGTAGTGCCAGAAGGTGGCCCAGCCCTCGTTCATCACCTGGGTCTGGCGCTGCGGATAGAAGTACTGCGCGATCTTGCGCACGATGCGCACGATCTCGCGCTGCCAGGGTTCCAGCAGCGGCGCGTTCTTCTCGATGAAGTACAGGATGTTCTCCTGCGGCTCCTCGGGGAAGCGCTTGGCCTTCTTCTCCGCCTGCTTGCCCGCCTTGGTGGGCAGCGTGCGCCACAGGTCGTTGACCTGCGACTGCTGGTAGGCCTCGCGCTCCTTCTGCCGGCTGCGCTCCTGCGCCAGTGACAGTTTGCGCGGGCGCTTGTAGCGATCAACGCCGTAGTTCATCAGCGCGTGGCAGGAGTCGAGGACTTCCTCGACCGCATCGATGCCATGTCGCTGTTCGCACTCGGCCACGTACTGCTTGGCGTAGACCAGGTAATCGATGATCGAGCTGGCATCGGTCCAGGTACGGAACAGGTAGTTTCCCTTGAAGAAGGAATTGTGGCCATAGGCGGCGTGGGCGATCACCAGCGCCTGCATGGTCAGCGTGTTTTCCTCCATCAGGTAGGCGATGCAGGGGTCGGAGTTGATGACGATCTCGTAGGCCAGCCCCATCTGCCCGCGGCGGTAGGACTTTTCGGTGGCGAGGTAGTGCTTGCCGAAGCTCCAGTGCGGGTAGTTCACCGGCATGCCGACCGAGGCGTAGGCATCCATCATCTGCTCGGCGGTGATGATCTCCAACTGCACCGGATAGGTATCCAGCCGGTAGCCGGCGGCTACCCGCTCGATCTCGTCCTGGTAGGTGCGGATCAGCTCGAAGCTCCACTCCGAGGGACATGGCAGGGGGTCGCGCTTGATGGCGGCATTCATTCGCTCACCCGCTGCTGCTTGCGGAACCGCTCGCGGAACACCGGATAGATATCGGCCGGGGTGCCGATGCGTTGCATGGCAAAGTGCCTGTACCAGGCGCGCAGCTTGTCGTACTCGCGCCAGAGGTTCTGCGGCTGGCCCTGGGTGATCTCGATGTAGGCGTAGTACTGGCACAGCGGCAGCAGCTTGCCGGCAAGCAGGTCGCGGCACATCGGCGAATCGTTGTCCCAGTTGTCGCCGTCGGAGGCTTGGGCGCCGTAGATGTTCCCTTCGTTGGCCGGGTAGCGGGCGTCAATGACTTCCAGCATCTTCTCCAGCGCGGATGACACGACGGTGCCGCCGGATTCGCGCGAGTGGAAGAAGGTCTCCTCGTCGACCTCGCTGGCCTGGGTGTGGTGGCGGATGAACACGACCTCGATCTTGTCGTAGGCGCGCTGCAGGAAGAGGTACAACAGGATGAAGAAACGCTTGGCCATGTCCTTGCGCGACTCGTCCATCGAGCCGGACACATCCATCAGGCAGAACATCACCGCCTGGTTGCGCGGCTTGGGCACCCGCACCCGGTTGCTGTAACGCAGGTCGAAGGTGTCGATGAAGGGGATGCGCAGGATGCGCGCGCGCAGGTGGTGGATCTGCTCCTGCAGCTCGGCGATCTCGTCCATCCGGTCGGCGGGGTCCGCGCGCATCGCGTCGAGCTGCGTTTCCAACTCGCGAACCTTGGCGATCAGAGGCCCGGCGAGCGCCACACGGCGCCCGATGGCGCCCTTCAGGCTGCGAACGATATGGATGTTGGTGGGCACACCGTCGGCGGTGTAGCCCGCGCGCACCAGCTTGTGCTCGTCGGAGGCGGTCAGGTGGGTCTTGACCAGGTTGGGCAGCTCCAGGTCCTCGAAGAAGTAGTTGAGGAACTCCTCCTTGGACAGGGTGAAGCTGAAGTCGTCCTCGCTGTCGCCATCCCCCGCCCCGTCACCGCTGCCACCGCCACCGCCGCCACCGCTGCGCTCGACCTCGTCGCCTTTGGCGAAATCCTCGTTGCCGGGATGCACGCGCTCCCAGATGCCGCCACGGCCATGTCCGAAGCCCGGCTCGCGGATGTCCTTAGCGGGAATGGTGATCTTCTCGCCGCTTTGCATGTCGGTGATGCTGCGACCGCGGATGGCGCCCGCCACCGCCGACTTGATCTGCGAACGATAGCGGCGCAGGAAACGCTCGCGATTGACCGCGCTCTTGTGCTTGGGGTTCAGCCGGCGGTCAATGATCTGCAGCATCGACGTCAGCTCCTCAGCTGCTCTTGCGCACGCGCAGGTACCACTCGCAGAGCAGGCGCACCTGCTTGGCGGTGTAGCCCTTGGCGACCATGCGGGCGACGAAATCCTCGTGCTTCTTCATGTCATCAGCCGAAGCCTTGGCGTTGAAGGAGATCACCGGCAGCAGCTCTTCGGTGTTGGAGAACATCTTCTTCTCGATCACCGTGCGCAGCTTCTCGTAGCTGGTCCAGAGCGGGTTCTTGCCCTGGTTGGTGGCGCGTGCGCGCAGCACGAAGTTGACGATCTCGTTGCGGAAGTCCTTGGGATTGCTGATGCCAGCCGGCTTCTCGATCTTCTCCAACTCGTTGTTGAGCGAGCCACGGTCGAACGACTCGCCGGTATCGGGGTCGCGGAATTCCTGGTCCTGGATCCAGTAGTCGGCAAAGGTGACGTAGCGGTCGAAGATGTTCTGCCCGTACTCGGAGTACGACTCCAGGTAGGCGGTCTGGATCTCCTTGCCGATGAACTCGACGTAGCGCTGGGCCAGGTATTCCTTGATGAAGGCCAGGTACTTCTGCTCGGTCTCCGGCTGGAACTGCTCGCGCTCGATCTGCTGTTCCAGCACGTACAGCAGGTGCACCGGATTGGCGGCGATCTCGCTGTGGTCGAAGTTGAACACCTTGGCCAGGGTCTTGAACGCCCAGCGCGTCGAGATGCCGGTCATGCCCTCGTCGACGCCGGCGTAGTCGCGGTACTCCTGGATCGGCTTGGCTTTAGGGTCGGTGTCCTTGAGGTTCTCGCCGTCGTAGACCTGCATCTTGGAGAAGATGCTGGAATTCTCCGGCTCGTGCAGGCGCGTCAATACCGAGAACTGCGCCAGCATCTTCAAAGTGCCGGGCGCACAGGGCGACTGCGCCAGCGAGGAGTGCCGGATCAGCTTCTCGTAGATCTTCACTTCCTCGGTCACGCGCAGGCAGTACGGGATCTTGACGATGTAGATGCGGTCGAGGAAAGCCTCGTTGTTCTTGTTGTGCTTGAACAGCTTCCACTCCGACTCGTTGCTGTGCGCCAGCACGATGCCGTCGAAGGGAATGGCACCGAAGCCCTCGGTACCCTTGAAATTGCCTTCCTGGGTCGCCGTCAGCAGCGGATGCAGCACCTTGATCGGCGCCTTGAACATCTCGACGAATTCCATCAGCCCCTGGTTGGCGAGGCAAAGGCCGCCGGAGAAGCTGTAGGCGTCGGGGTCGTTCTGCGCGTACTGCTCCAGCCGGCGGATGTCGACCTTGCCGACCAGCGAGGAGATGTCCTGGTTGTTCTCGTCGCCGGGCTCGGTCTTGGTGATGGCGATCTGCTTGAGCACCGACGGGTAGCGACGCACGACGCGGAACTGGCGGATATCACCGCCGAATTCCTCCAGCCGCTTCACCGCCCACGGCGACAGGATCTTGTTGAGGTAGCGCGACGGAATTCCGTACTTCTCTTCGAGGATGGCACCGTCCTCGGCGGCATTGAACAGCCCCAGCGGCGACTCGTTAACCGGCGAGCCCTTGATGGCGTAGAACGGCACCCGCTCCATCAATTGCTTCAGGCGCTCGGCGATCGATGACTTTCCACCACCGACCGGGCCCAGCAGGTAGAGAATCTGCTTGCGCTCTTCCAGGCCCTGCGCCGCATGGCGGAAGAAGGCGACCACCTGCTCGATCACTTCCTCCAGCCCGTAGAACTCGGCGAAGGCGGGATAGAGCTTGACGATCTTGTTCTGGAAGATGCGCGACAGCCGCGGGTCATTGCGGGTATCGACCAGCTCGGCCTCGCCGATCGCCGCGAGCATGCGCTCGGACGAGGTCGCATAGGCCATCGGGTCGTTGCGGCAGAGCTCGAGGTATTCCTCCAGCGAGAACTCTTCCTCGCGGGTGCGCTCGTAGCGGCTGGCGAAGTTGTCGAAGATGTCCATCGGGGCCTCCTTTAAGAGGTCGCCTCCGTCGCGGACGTCGCAGCGGGGCGACCAACGCTTGGGCAAGACATCGAGGACCGGAGTTCCCTTCGCTGCGAACGATTCGCGGCTCGGACCGGCTCGGTTCCATTATCGACACAAGTGGGGGCGGTTTGGCCAGTGCAAGCGTGTCGAATGGGTGGCGTTCACATTCGACGATGCAAGACTGGTGCCCGGAGCGGGGGTCGAACCCGCATGGCCTTGCGGCCGAGCGATTTTAAGTCGCTTGCGTATACCAGTTTCGCCATCCGGGCGGGATGCAGCCGGCATGGTGCCGGAATACTCCGTCAAAATGCCAGACCGGAGCGGCTGGCTAGGCGCGAACGCAGGCGCGTCCCTCCGACTTGGCGCGGTACAGCTGCTTGTCCGCGCGTGAAATGGCGTCGTCGATGCTCTTGTCGCCGCTTGCCAGCGCACTGACACCGGCGGAGAAGCTCAGCCTGTCGCGGTGCTGCCCGTGCAGGAAATCAGCGGCGCGCAAGGCGTCTAGCAGCTCCTGTATCTTGCCCAAGGCTTCGTTCACGCCGGTCTGTACCAGCAGCACGGCAAATTCCTCGCCGCCAACCCGGGCGAATATGTCCGTGGTGCGCAGGCAAGGGGCCAGTGTGGCGGTCAGGAACTGCAAGGCCTGGTCGCCGACCTGATGCCCGAACGTGTCATTCACCGCCTTGAAGTGGTCGATGTCGAGGATGGCCAGGCAGGCACTGCCGCCGTAACGACGCAGGCGTGCCAGCTCCTGGTTGGACAGGTCGAAGAAGGCGCGGCGATTGAAGATGCCGGTAAGCACGTCGGTATTGGCCTGCCGCGCCAGCTCCTCCTCTGCCCGCTTACGACTCTCAACTTCCTGCCGCAGCGCGTCATTGGCAGCCAGCAGTGCCTGCTGCTGCCGGTACAGGCGCAGATAGACCTCGACCTTGGACCGCAACACGCGGTCATTGACCGGCTTGGAAATATAGTCGGTGGCACCGGAGAGGTAGCCTTGGATCTTGTCATCGTCGCGATTGAAGGCGGCCGTCAGGAAAATCACCGGCACTTCCGCCGTCAAGGGATTGGCGCGCAGCTGCTCGCAGACCTCGAAGCCGTCCATCTCCGGCATCTGCACATCGAGCAGGATCAGCGCGAAGGGTTCCTCGAGACACAGGGAGACCGTGTCAAAGCCGTTCTCAGCCTCAACCAGCTCGACGTCCAGATCACGCAGGATGGCACGCAAGGCCACCCGGTTGGCGGCGAGGTCATCGGCGATCAGGATGCGGGGCTGCTTGTTCATGCG
>DASUOA010000443.1:0-11896 GCA_036276895.1 Arenimonas sp.
CGCGCTGAGGTAGCGCGGCCGAGCCACCGCCGCGGCCACCACCTTGGGTTCGAGTTGCGACTGCCAGCGCTCCTCGGGGAGCGTCTCGGTGACCACCGCACGCGCCTCGAAGCGCTGCCGCACCACCTCGCGCAACAGCCAGCTGCCATCGCGGTGGGTCGCGCTGCTCGCTTCGGCCAGCGACAGCAGCCGCCCATCGGCATCGAACTCGAACAACCGCACGCCCTGCAGTTCGATCCACTCGCCCGACTCGTCACGACGCTGCGCTCCGCCGCGGGCATTGAGGAACACCCGCCCCTCGCGCGCCCACAATCCGGAATGGCGCGCGACGATCAGGTCGCGACCCTTGGCCTCATTGGCGATCGCCTGTGCCCGCTGCTCCGCCGCCGGCCCCAGGGTCTCGGCGTTGACCACCATCAGCGCCGTCAGCAGCATCAACGACAGCACCGCGCCGGCACCGATACGCCACGGCGATAGCCCCAGCGCGCGCATGACCGTCAACTCGGAACTGGCGGCAAGCCCACCGAGACCGAGCAAAGTGCCGATCAGCGCTACCGTCGGAAAAATCTCGTAGGCGCGTCGCGGCAGCGTGTGCACGACGTAGAGCACCGCGTGGCCGATGCTGTAACCGCCCTGCCCGATCTCGTCGAACTCGCCGACCAGCGCGGTGACCACATCGAACCCGACCAACACGGCCCAGGTCGCCAAGGTCGACAGCAGCACCGTGCGCGCGAGATAGCGGTCGAGACGGCCGGGACGCCAACTCATGCCGCGCGCCTTCGCGGCAATCGACCGTCGCGCCAGAACAACGACAGCGCCAGCGCCGCCGCCGGCAGATGCAACCACCACAGGCCGAGCATCGCCGGCATGCTGCCGTCGCCCAACCAGCTGCGGCCGATCAGCAACAGGTTCATCCCCACCACATAGACCAGCAACGCCACCAGCAGCCGCCCGTAGCGCGCCTGGCGCGGCTCCATGCGCGCCAGCGGCATGGCGATCACGCCCAGCATCAGCGCGAACAGCGGCGTCGCCAGCCGCCAGTGCAGTTCGGCCTGCGCCAGCAGCGCCGCGTCACCCAGCAGCGATACGCTGCTGCGTGCCTGCAGCAGTTGCTCGCCCGAGGTCTCCTCGCGGTCGGGGACACGCAGTTCGTTCTCGGCGAAACGCAAGATTCGGAAATCGCTGCGACCCGGTGCACCCTCGGCGCGGAAGCCGTCGTGCAGACGCAGGTAGCGCTGCGTTTCGCCTTCGAGCAGCAACTCGCCAGCGCTGGCGGTGATGATGTCGAGCCGGCCATCACGCTCGGACTGCACGAACAGCTGGCGGAACGCAGTGCCATCGCGACTGAGCTCGCCGACGTAGAGCACGCCGGCACGACCCGGCAATTCGACAAAGCGGCCGGCATCGAGCCCGGCGACCAGAAAAGAGCGATTGGCCGACTTGACCATTTCCTGGGCCAACTGCGCACTCGCCGGGCCCAGCCACAACGAGGCCAGCGCGACGGTGAACGCCACCGGCGCCGTCACCAGCAACAGCGGTCGCCACAGCTTTTGCGGACCGAGTCCGATCGCCGCCAGCACCGCCATCTCGCTTTCCGCGTACTGGCGCGAGATCGCCAGCAACAGTCCAATAAACAATGCCAGCGGCAGGATCATCGGCAAGTACTGCACGGTGCGCAGGCCCAGTTGCGACAGCAGCAGACTGGCCGGCACCCGGCCCTGGGCGATCTTCTGCGCCACATCGGCGAACAGCCCGCCGAGGCCGACCAGCAGCAACACCACGGTCACGGCGGCGACGCTGGTGGCGAACTGGCGCGTCAAATGGCGCTCGAGCAACAACATGCGGGTCTATGCGGTCCTTTCGACGGTGGCCTGAACAGTGACGATGCGCGTGCGCCGCCAACTCGGTGACGCGAATTTCCGCCCTGTTAGAATCGGCGGCCCACGTGCCGGGGCCAAAGCCGCGGCGCTGCAAAACTCCCGAATTGTACGGAAATACCGCCATGGCCCTCGAATTCCATCTGAACCCGACCGATCCGCTCACCGCCGAGGTCGACTGCGTCATCGTCGGCCTGTTCGCCGAGGGCCAGCTCTCGCCCGCCGGCAAGGCCGTCGACGAGGCCAGCGAAGGACGGCTGGCCGCCCTGATCGCGCGCGGCGACCTGTCCGGCAAGGCCGGCCGCAGCCAGCTGCTGCCCGACCTCCCGGGCCTGCGCGCGCCGCGGCTGCTGGTGGTGGGCCTGGGCGAGCTGGCCAAGTTCAGCGTGCCGGGCTATCTCAAGGCAGTGACCGAGGCAGTGCGCGTGTTGCGCACCGGCGCCAGCCGCAGCGCCCTGCTGACCCTGTCGGAGCTGGAAGTCCCCGGCCGCGACCGCGACTGGGCGCTGCGCCAGGCCGTGGTCGCCGCCGACCATGCCGGCTACCGCTACACCGCGACCCGGAAGAGCAAGGATGGTGACGAAGGCCTGCGCACCCTGCAGCTCAGCGGCAGCGAAGCGCAGCGCGCCGCGGTGGCGCAGGGCGTGGCGATCGCCGCTGGCGTCGAGCTCTCGCGCGAACTCGGCAACCTGCCGCCCAATATCTGCAATCCCGCCTATCTCGCCGACGCCGCACGCAAGCTCGCCGGCGAACACGCGAATGTCGAATGCGAAGTGCTCGAACGCGCCGACATGGAGAAGCTCGGCATGGGCTCGCTGCTCGCAGTGGCACGCGGCTCGGCCAATCCGCCCAAGCTGATCGTGCTCAAGTACCGCGGCGCCGGTGAAGCCAAGCCGCGGGTGCTGGTCGGCAAGGGCATCACCTTCGACACCGGCGGCATCAACCTCAAGGTCCAGGGCGGCATCGAGGAGATGAAGTTCGACATGTGCGGCGCCGCCACCGTGATCGGCACCTTCGCCGCGGTCGCGAAGATGCAGCTGCCGGTCAATCTGATCACCATCGTGCCGGCCGTCGAGAACATGCCCGACGCCGACAGCTACCGCCCCAGCGACATCCTCACCTCGATGTCGGGCAAGACCATCGAAGTCGGCAACACCGATGCCGAGGGCCGATTGATCCTGTGCGACGCGCTGACCTATGCGCAGCGCTTCGAACCCGCGGCGCTGGTCGATGTCGCCACGCTCACCGGCGCCTGCGTGATCGCGCTCGGCAAGTACGCGGCCGGCCTGATGAGCAAGCACGACGACCTCGCGGGCGAGCTGCTGGCGGCCGGCGACAACGTGCACGACCGCGCCTGGCGCCTGCCGCTGTGGGAGGACTACCAGTCGATGCTGGAATCGGTATTCGCCGACGTCTACAACATTGGTGGCAAGGGTGCCGGCGCCATCACCGCCGGCTGCTTCCTCGCCCGCTTTACCGAAGGCCAGCGCTGGGCCCACCTCGACATCGCCGGTGTCGGCAGCGACGACGGTCGCAAGGGCATGGCCACCGGCCGCCCGGTCGGCCTGCTCAGCCAATGGCTGATCGACCAGTCGGCCTGATGCCGCGCGCCGATTTCTACCTGATCGGCAAACCGCGCTTCCGCGAACAGCCGCTGCTGCTGGTCTGCGAGCTGGTGCGCAAGGCCTTCGAGTCCGACCAGGAACTGCTGATCCTGGCCGACTCCTACGAACAGGCCGAAGCGCTCGACGACCTGCTCTGGTCCTTCGACGACGACGCCTATCTGCCACACCAGATCGCCGGCAGTGATGAGGACGAGGAGCTGGCACCGATCCTGATCGTGCCGCCGCACATCGACCAGGCGCTGCGGCCGCTGGTGCTCAATCTGCGGCCGCTACCGGTGGCCGGCGCCTGCGCGCGCATCCTCGAAGTAGTGCCCGCCGATCCGGCCGCGCGCGAACCGCTGCGCGCGCGCTGGCGGCACTACCAGAGCGCCGGCTTCGAACTCAACAAGTACGACATGTAGCCGCGGCGGCGCTCAGCGCGTCGCCAATACCGCCTCGACCGCATCGATGTCTTTCGGTACGCCGTCGGTCAGCACCTCGTGGCCGTCGGCGGTGATCGCGATGTCGTCCTCGATGCGAATGCCGATGCCCTGGTACTTCGTGGGCACACCCTTGCTGCCCGGCGGGATGTACAGCCCGGGCTCGATGGTGAACACCATGCCCGGCTCGAGCTGGCGGAAATCGCCGGCCAGTTTGTACTCGCCGACATCGTGCACGTCGAGGCCAATCCAGTGCCCGGTCTTGTGCGGATAGAAGCGCTTGTAATGCCCGTCGGCGATGTTTCGCTTCACCGTGCCCTTGAGCAGCCCCAGCGACAGCAGGCCTTCGGTCAACACCTCGACCGCGGCGTCGTGGCCGGCGATCCACGGCCGGCCCGGTCGCGCCTGCTGCAGCGCCGCGGCCTGTGCGTCGAGCACGATCCGGTACAGCGCACGCTGCTCCTTGCTGTACTCGCCGTTGACCGGCCAGGTGCGGGTGATGTCGGACGCGTAGTTGCGGTACTCGGCGCCGGCATCGCACAGCAGCAGCTGGCCATCGGCCATCGCCGCATTGTTGGCGCGGTAGTGCAGCACGCAGCCATTGCCGCCAGCGCCGACGATCGGCTCGTAGGCGGCGACCGCATCGTGGCGGCGATACACGTACTGCAACGCCGCTTCCACTTCGTACTCGAAACCGCCGCCGCGGGTCGCACGCATCGCCGCGATCTGCGCGTCGGCGGCGATGGCCGCGGCACGGCGCATCAACTTGAGCTCGGCCGCCGACTTGAACAGCCGCTGCTCATGCAGCAGATGCCCGAGCTCGAGGAACTCGTGCGGCGGCTGCGCGCCCTGGCGGATCTGCGCTCGCACCCGGTTGACCCAGCCGATCAGCTTGAGGTCGAACTCGGTATCGCGACCGAAGTGGTAGTAGACGCGCGAGCGGCCTTCGAGCAGGCCCGGCAGGATGTCGTCGAGGTCGCTGATCGGGAAGGCATCATCGACGCCATAGTCGCTGATCGCGCCGTCAGGGCCGGCGCGCGGGCCATCCCAGGCTTCGCGCTCGGCATCGCGCTCGCGGCAGAACAGCAGCGTCTCGCCATGCTTGCGGCCGGGCACCAGCACCAGTACCGCTTCGGGCTCGGGAAAGCCGCTCAGGTACCAGAAGTCGCTGTCCTGGCGATACGGATAGTGGGTGTCGTGGCTGCGCACCCGCTCCGGCGCCGAGGGCAGGATCAGGATGGCGTCGTCCGCCGCCATCCGCATCAGCGCCTTGCGCCGGCGCGCGAACTCGCTGGGCTTGATCATGGTGGTCAGTTCAGGCGGCGGCGGTGCCGCGGGCCGAGCACGCAATCGCTGTGCAGCAGCAGCACGGCAACGCGGATGAACTCGATCACTTCGGCCAGCGCTTCCTCGTCGGCCTCGGGATCCTCGTAGTCGAGATCGCTGGCGGCGATCCGCGAGATGTCGGAGAGCGCTTCGCTGGCTTCGTCGGAAAGCTTGGCCGTATCGAAGGCGCCCAAACCGAAGCCGCCGAGGAAGCCGCGACACCAAGCCACCAGCGCATCGCCGCGCTCGCTGACCGGCGTCTCGCCTTCCGGCAGCAGCAGCTCGAAATCGAAATCGGGCGAATCCAGCTGCGCCAGGCTGGCATCGAACATCCGCTGCAAGGCACCATCACCCTCCGGCGCCGACATCGAGGCATCCGACATCACCTGCGCCAACCATTGCTCGCGCGACGGCTGCGCACCCGCCGACAGAAAGCCGCACAACGACCCATGCAACTCGGAGGGTGCGACTTCGGGCAGGTCGCGGCGCAACTCGGCGGCGACCTGGTGCAGGGATGGCAACGCGGCGTCGGACATCGTCAGGCCAGGCGGTTCGGGCTTCCAGTGTACCAAGCCGTCGTCGCGCGACGCCGCAGGACTGCCTTGCCAGCCTGCCGCAAACGCCTTGGTTGGCGGGGGACGGCCGCTTGTGGCGGTATCGGCGGCCTCCTACACTCGCAGCACCGCGCCGCCTCGCGCGGCCCGGAATCCCGCCATGACCCACGCCCCGACCCGCACGCTGCGACCGCTCCTGACGGCAGGTCACGCGGCATGGCTGGGACTCGTGTTGCCGGGCAGCGCACAGGCAGCAGCCGCGACCGAGCCCGATTGGATGCAATGGCTGCTGCTGGCACTGGCGGCGCTGCTCGGCTGGCTGCTGCGGCGCGTGGTGCGTGACCGTCGCAGCCAGCAGAAATCCTTGACCGCGGAGATCCGCGAGCGCGAACAGCGGCTCAACCTGGCGCTGTGGGGTTCCGGCGACGAATTCTGGGACTGGAACATCCGCGACAACACCATCCATCGCATGGGCGCGCAGCAGCTGCTCGGCCACGGCGGCAGCGACCAGCTGAGCACCGACGAGTGGCGCGAGCGCGCCGTGCATCCGGACGATCTGCCGCTGGTACAGAAGCGGGTGCAGGAACACATCCTCGGCCTGACCGAGGTCTACGAATCCGAGCACCGCCTGCGCAATACCAAGGGTGAGTGGATCTGGGTGCGCGCGCGCGGCAAGGTGGTCGAGCGTGACGGCAGCGGCGGCGCCCTGCGCATCGCTGGCACCGCGCGTGACATCACCGCCAGCCGCCAGGCCGAGCGCGAACGACTGATTGCGATCGAGGTGCTGCGTTCGATGAGCGAGGCAGTGGCGGTGGTCGACCTCGACTTCCATTTCATCGCCGTCAATCCGGCCTTCTCACGCACCACCGGCTACGAGCAGGCCGAGGTGCTCGGACAGAACAGCAACCTGCTCGATTCCAGCCAGCACAGCAGCGAGTTCTACCGCCGCGTGCGCGATGTGCTCGAACGCACCGGCCACTGGGCCGGCGAGATGTGGCAGAAGCGCCGCGACGGCGAGGAATTCCTCGGCTGGATCGAAGTCTCGGAAGTGCGCGATGCCCAGGGCGCGCGCAGCCACTTCGTGTTCGTGGTCACCGACATCACCGCCAAAAAGCGCGCCGAGCAGGAACTGCGCTACCTCGCCAACTACGATTCGCTGACTGGCCTGCCCAACCGCGCTCTGCTCGCCGAGCGCCTCGGCCGCGCGATCATCCGCGCCCGCCGCCAGGAAACCCGGGTCGCGGTGCTGTTCCTCGACCTCGATCGTTTCAAGGACATCAACGATTCGCTCGGCCACGCTGCCGGCGACCGCCTGCTCAAGGCCGCCGCGGCGCGCTTGCAGGCGACCGTCGGCACCGCCGACACCGTCGCCCGGCTCGGTGGCGACGAGTTCACCGTGGTACTCGAAGACGTCGAATCGATCCCGGCGGTCGAGCGCGTGGCGCGCGAGGTGCTCACCGCCTTCAGCATGCCGCTGGAGGTCGACGAGCGCCACGAGCTCAGCATCACGCCTTCGCTCGGCATCAGCCTCTATCCCGACCACGCACTGGTGCCGACCGATCTGCTGAAGTTCGCCGACACCGCCATGTACCAGGCCAAAGCGGAAGGACGGAATACCTACCAGATCTACAACGAGTCGATGGACGCCGAAGCACGGCGCCGTGCCACTGTGCTCGCCGCGCTGCGCAAGGCGCTGGACCGCGGCGAGTTCCGGCTGGTGTTCCAGCCGCGGCTGTCGATCGCCGATGGCCGCATCCTCGGCGTCGAGACGCTGTTGCGCTGGACCAGCGCCGAGCTTGGCGACATCGGCCCGGACGTGTTCATTCCGCTGGCCGAGGACAGTGGCCTGATCCTGCAGATCGGCGACTGGGTGATGTCCGAGGCCTGCCAGACGCTCAAGCGTTGGCGCGCGCATGGCCTCGAGGACCTGCACATGTCGATCAATGTCGCGGTGCTGCAACTGCTGCGCGGCAACGTGCCGGAGTCGCTGCGACGCATCCTCGACGAGACCGGCGTGCCGGCCGACCGCATCGAACTGGAAGTCACCGAGTCGATGGTGATGCAGAACGCCGAGCAGACCACCGCTGTGTTGAACGAACTGCGCGCGATCGGCGTCAGCCTCGCCATCGACGACTTCGGCACCGGTTACTCGTCGCTGGTGTACCTGAAGCGGCTGCCGATCGACACCCTGAAGATCGACAAGGCCTTCATCGGCGACATCACCCGCGACGCCGACGACGAGGCGATCGTCGCCACCATCATCTCCATGGGCCATACCCTGGGCCTGAACGTGGTCGCCGAGGGCGTCGAGGACGAGCAGCAGTTGGCCTATCTGCGCCAGCAGGGCTGCGATGAGATCCAGGGCTACTGGGTGTCGCGGCCGCTGGACGGCCCGCGCTGCCTGAGTTTCATCCGCGGCTGGCAGCCGGCGGCGGTCGCCGCGGTACCGGCGTATTGACCCGCACCCGCCCCGCTCCTATCGTGCCGCAATGAAACCCGACGACACCCTCGCCCAGTTGCAGGCGCTGGCGGAGCGCTTCGAGCGCCTGGCCGAGCAGCACCGCCGCCTGCTGGACGAGAACCGCAGCCTGCGTCAGAGCCAGGAGCAACTGGTCGCCGAGCGGGCGGCGCTGCTGGGCAAGAACGAACTGGCACGCTCACGCGTCGAAGCGATGATCGCCCGCCTCAAATCGCTGGAGCACAACGCGTGAGCGAACCGGTCAATATCCGCATCCTCGACCGCGAGTTCACCGTCGGTTGCGAACCCGGCGAGCGCGAGGGTCTGCTTGCCGCTGCCGCCCTGCTCGACAGCCGCATGCGCGAAATCCGCGGCAACAACCGCATGGCCGCAGTCGAGCGCGTCGCCATGCTCGCCGCGCTCAACCTCGCGCACGACTACCGCCAACTCAAGTTGCAGAACGACGAGCGCGAGCAGTTGCTCTCGCGTACCTTGGGCGATCTCAACCGGCGCCTCGACGGCCTGTTCGACGCCCCGCGCTGATCGCGAATCCGCGGCATCGTTCACACACCGAGTGCGGGCGCCGCCTATACTGTCGGCGCGTCCTCTGCTGTGTCCGACAGCGTGCGCTAACATTCGCCTTGTCCCATAAACACGACCCGGGCAGGCGATGTGATCGCGGTGTGCATGTCCGCCCTGTTGCGGAAAGCCTGAAGCGATTGCGCGCCGGTCCAACTTGATCCCAGGGATCAAGGTCGTTTCGTACGCATCGGCACGGTGGAGGATGCCTCTTTGAATTCCGATTCCGCATCGGCGGCGCAACGACGCGCCTTGCGCCTGCACCTGCGCGAACGACGCAACGCACTGACTGCCAGCGTACGCATCCAGGCCGCCGACGCAGTCGCACGGCACTGGTGCGCGCACCCCCTGCACGCAACGCCCGGCTATGTCGCCGGCTATTGGGCGGTGCAGGGCGAATTGCCGCTGCATGCGCTACAGCTGAGGCTGGCACCCGGCCAGATCTGGTGCCTGCCGCTGCTGCAACCCGACAACAGCCTGCGCTTCGCGCCTTGGCGCGCCGGCGACCCGCTGCAGCCGAACCGTTACGGCATCCCAGAGCCGGTGGTCGACCCCGCCTCCCTGCTCGCCCCTGGCGACCTCGCGCTGGCCTTCGTGCCGCTGGTCGGCTTCGACCGCCAGGGTGGACGTCTCGGCGCCGGTGGCGGCTACTACGACCGCAGCTTCGCCTTCCGCCGCACGCAGGCGGCGCCACCTCTGCTGATCGGCGTCGCCTTCGCCTGCCAGGAGCTGCCGGCGATGACGCGAGAGGCCTGGGATGTCGATCTCGATGCCATCGTTTGCGAGAGCGGCCTGATCGTCCCTGCTGAGTAACCGACGCCGCTGCCGCGCGGCGATTCGCGCGATAATGCGCGCCCCTGCACGCGAGCCCTGCACTGCGCATGCGCTACTGGCTGATGAAATCCGAGCCCGAGGAATTCTCGATCGACGCGCTCCAACGCGTCCGACAGGAGCCTTGGAGCGGCGTGCGCAACTACCAGGCACGCAACTACATGTGGAAGGAGATGCAGGTCGGCGACGGCGTGTTCTTCTATCACAGCAATTGCGAGCAGCCCGCCATCGTCGGTATCGCCCGCGTCGCCAGCGAAGCGTATCCGGATCCGACCCAGTTCGATCCCGATTCCGACTACTTCGACCCGAAGAGCCGCAGCGACGCGCCGCGCTGGTGGCTGGTCGACATCGGTTTCGAGCGCAAGCTGCGGCGTCCGCTCCCGCTTGACGAGTTGAAACTGCACGCCGAGTCGCTCGGCGACTTCGCCCTGCTGCGCCGCGGCAACCGCTTGTCGGTGCTGCCGGTCGATGCCGCGCAGTGGCAGTACCTGATCTCCCTGGAAAACGAGAAACCACGATGAGCCAAGACGAAGCCAAGCGCCTGTCCGCCGAGAAGGCGATCGAATACGTCGAAGACGGGAGCATCGTCGGTGTGGGCACCGGCTCCACGGTAGCGTTCTTCATCAGCGCCTTGGCGCGCATCAAGGACCGCATCGAAGGCGCGGTGTCGAGCTCGGAGCGCAGCACCCGGCAGCTTCAGGAGCTCGGCATCCCGGTGCTCGACCTCAATGCCGCCGGTCCGCTGCCGGTGTACATCGACGGTGCCGACGAATGCGACCCGCGGGGCTGCCTGATCAAGGGCGGCGGCGGCGCGCTGACCCGCGAGAAGATCATCGCCCAGGCCAGCCGCCGCTTTGTCTGCATCATCGATGCCGCCAAGCAGGTACCGGTGCTCGGTAAGTTCCCGCTGCCGGTGGAAGTGATCCCGATGGCGCGCAGTTTGGTCGGCCGCGAGCTAGTGGCTCTGGGTGGGCAGCCGGTGTGGCGCCAGGATTGCGTCACCGACAATGGCAACTGGATCCTCGACGTGCACAACCTGCACATCGCCGACCCGGTGACGCTGGAGCGGCAGATCAACCAGATTCCCGGCGTCGTCACCTGCGGCCTGTTCGCCGCGCGACCGGCCGATGTGGTGATCGTCGGCGGCCAGGTGCGCGGCTGACAAACGAAAAGGCCGGCCCCGCGAGGGACCGGCCTTTGTTTGAAACCCGCAAGGACCGGTCAGGCGGCCGCGGCGGTGGTCGACTGCAGCCGCAACATGGCGCCAAGACCACCGTGCAGGGCGCTGACCTCGAATCCAAGCCCCTTGAGGATGAAGGTGGCCGCGGCCGAGCGCTCGCCGGTATTGCAGTAGACAACGACCTTGCTGCCGGGCGGCAACACGCCGGGCAGATCTTCGCGCAGGCGGTACAGCGGCACGTTGATGGCGCCGGTAATGGCGCGCTGGGCGTGCTCCTCGGGCATGCGCACGTCGACCAGGGCAGCACCATCCTGCACCAGCTTGGCGGCCTGCGCCGGCAGCACCCACGACACCATCGGCGGCTTCAACACCGCTTCGAAAGCCTCGCGCGACAGCCGCATCAGACGGCCGCCCTGCATCATGCGGACGGTGGCATTGCGCGGCAGGTTGGACAGCAACGCATCCTCGCCGAAGGCATCGCCCTCGCGCAGGTAGGCCACCACCTGCGGCGCGCCATCGAGGTACTTGGCAACCGAGGCCGTGCCTTCACGGATCACGTAGAAGAAGTCGGGCGCGTCGCCCTCGCGCACCACCACTTCGCCCGAGCGCACCGGCACTTCCTCGAAGCGCTGGAACATCGCCTCGATGTTGCCGGTGGGCAGGCGCGAGAACGCGCGCGCCTGCAGCAGCCGGAACACCCAGGTGCTGGCACCCGGCGCCGGATCGTAGAAGCGGTAGGACGGGTCGCGGCTGAGCTGGTCCCAGGTGATCAGCTTCTCGAGGTAACGGCGATCGAGCCGCAGCACCTTGGCGCGGGCCGAATGCACCTTGGCGGTGAAGCGGCGCGGCACGGCATCGTTGAGCGAATAACGGCCATGCGGCGCGTTGGCGATATGCGCCACGCTGCGGCCATCGGGATAGTTGCAGCGCAGTTCGCCGTCGAGCAGGTAGATGGTGTCTTCGTCGAGGTCTCCGGCTTCGAACACGTTCTCGCCGCGCGCGTAGTCGTGGACCACGCCCTCTCGCGCGAGCTGCTCACGGGTTTCC
>DASUOA010000444.1:0-8819 GCA_036276895.1 Arenimonas sp.
TGTTTGAGGTTCTATGTTTGAGCGCAAGCTCCTTGCTGGCCCAGTAGGCCGGGATTGAACGTTTGGTCGCTGTTCCAGATGGCCCACGCGACCCGCAGCAGCTTGCGCGCCAGGATGACCAGTGCCTGGGTCGGCTTGAAGCCCTTGGCTTTGATCGACGTGTACAGATTGCGCAGCTGTCGGGTGCGGCCGGCCGAGAAGGCGCACAGGTACAGCTGCCGTCGTAGCACCGGGCTGCCGCGCTTGGAGATGCGCCGTCTGCCGGTCCGTGCACCTGAGTCGTTGGGTCGAGGGTCCAAGCCGCTGAATGCGACGACGGCGTCGGCATTGGCGAAGGGCACGCGACTAAACAGGCTCGCCAGCATGGCCGCGCCCAGCGGTCCGACGCCGGGGATCGTGCGCAGCTGCTCGACGTGCGCCTGCAGGGGCGCGTCGGCCTCGATCAGCCGGGCGATCTTGGCATCGATGCGGTCGAGCAAGGCGTCGATCGCGTCCTCTAGCTCGGCCGCATCCGGCCGCAGGTCCTCGACACCCTTCAGGATTTGCCGCAGGGACGACTTCTTCGTGGCAACCCCCGACCGGCAGCGCAGCAGTGCCTGCAGCCGGCTCTGCGTCTCGCTGGGTGTAGCCCACGGCCGCAGCTCACTGTGGTGCTCGGCGAGATAACGAGCGATCACCTGGGCATCCGTGCGGTCGGTCTTGCCACGCTGGCCAAGCGCCCGGGCGTAAAAGAAGACATCGCGGGCATTCAGCACAAAGGCCTGACGCCCGGATGCCACTGCCATCGTCACCAGCAGCTGGTGATAGCGTCCAGTCGACTCGACCGCAACCCAAGCGTGAGCGGGCAGCTGGTCGAGCCACGCCTGAATCGCTGCAGGCTCGTTGCTGAAGTCTTTTCGGGCTTTGGAATCATGAACAAAGCTCGACAGCGTGGCCTTGGCCACATCCACGCCGACGAACACAGGCTGTGTGGGTTGCATGAGCATTTCCTCCAGTCGGACAATCGTCTCGCTGGGGTGGAACGGCCGGCCTTCCACGTTCGCTTGCGTTCAGATCGGCGGTCGCCGCGCTACGCACGGCGCCGCTCAGTTCCTCATTGACGCTGGAAGGCGGGGCGGGAGATCACTCAAGACAGTCGGTCCGTTGTGGCGGCCGATAGCCCAACAAGTCTCTCCACCCCAGCGCCTCCAAACATACAAGCCCTCGCAGAGGGCGAGTTCGGCCGCGCCGGGGGCGTCCGAGAGACTGTCGGCGTCGGACTACGCCAGCGGCTTCACCTCACCACTCGCCGCCGCACGCTCAGCCGCGGTGGTGAACGGCATGCTCTCGGGACTCACCGCACCGCCGGAAATGATGAAGGCCATCGCCTGGTCCACCGTCCAGTCGGTCAACACCAGCTGGTCGACCGGCACGATCTCCAGATAACCCGAGGTCGGATTCGGCGTCGTCGGCACATAGACCGCCGCCAGTTCGCGTCCGCCGCCTTCCTCGCGGATCACCCGGGTCACGAAACCGACGCACTTCATGTTGCGATGCGGAAAGTCGATCAGCACCACGCGCTGTGTGCTGCCCGGATGCGTCTGCAGCAGATCGAGCAACTTGCGCGCGCTGCCGTACACCGTCTTGGCCAGCGGAATGCGAGCCATCAAGGCCTCGAACCAGGCCAGCAGTTTCTGTCCGACCACCCGCCGTGCCAGCGCACCGACGGCGACGATCACGAACACCGTGGCGAGCACGCCGAACAGCGTTTGTGCCCAGCCCTTGACCATCCAGCCCAGGGCCTCTGGCCACAGACTGGCAAGTTGCTGCGACAGCAGACCGACCCACGGCTGGCTGATCTCGGACAGCAATTCGAGCAGGAACACGAACACGATCCACACCAGCCAGATTGGCAGCAGGGTCAGCAGGCCAGTGAGGAACCAGCCGCGCAGGCGGCGAAGCGTAGGGTGGGGATGCATCGGGATTTCCGTCGATTCGATCGCGTGGGCGCGAAGGGGAAGGTGCTCAGCGCAGGCCCAGTTCTGCCGCCGTCACCTCGCGCACCAGGCGGAAGCCGACGTCGTCGAAGCCGATGGCGACGTCCAGATCCTGCGTGCCGAGCGGCTCCGCCCGCGAGGGCGAATCGCGCCAGCCGGGGCCGGCAACCAGCCGCTTGCGACAACCGTCGATGCAATCAGACAGCCATTCGCGGACATTGCCCTGCAGCCCGCGCAGGCCCAGCGGCGATGTCGGCCCGCTGCTCGCCGCCGCAGTGCCTTCGCTGCCACAGGCAACTCGACCGGCGGCACAGGCATCGCCGCCGCTGCGGTAGTTGGCCATCAGCCGCCACTCTGTTGCCGTCGGCAAGCGGTAACGCTGGCCGTCGCGACGGCCCAGCCAGTCGGCGAAATCGATGGCGTCGTTGGCGCTGATGCACACCACTGGATGATTGCCAGACTGTGCGAAGCCCGGATCGGTCCAGCTGCGCCTTTTCAAAGCGATCGGCGCGGTGCGGTTGCGGCAGCGTGCCTCGCTGCGGCCGGCGGCGAAGGCGGCGTACTGCTCGCGCGTGACTTCCACCGGCATCGCTGCCAGGCCGGGACGACTACCTTGCGGCAGGCGCACCAGGCGCAACTCGCTGCGGCCGCTGGCGATGCGATCGCCGGGCTTGGGCTGGGCGCGGGCGATGGCCTGCGACCACTCCGGCTCCAGCGCGGCCGACGCGATACCGAGCTGCCCGGCCAGTGCCTTGCTCGCCGTCAACGCGGCAACGTTGCCGGCATCGATGTCGGCCTTCAGGCGAGTCTTCACTGTCGCGGCCAGCGCCACTTGAGTCTGCTGCCAGCGGCGGTCGCGGGTCAGTCCGAACTGTTCGACCAGGGCGGTGGCCCGCTGCTGCAGGCCGCTGGCCTGGTCGTCGCGGCGCGCGCTGACCGCCGATTGGACATGCGTGGCGACGCGTGCCAGCCAGTCCTGCGCCAGCGCCGCCAACTCCGGCGAGTCGGGTGCCAGTGCGTGCGCGGCGCGCAGCGATTCCAGCGCGTTGTCGCCGGGCGGCAGGCTCAGCTGGCCTTGGGCGATCTGTTGCCGCGCGCGCATCAGCTCGCGTGCCGCGGGCTGCGTCGGGTCGTACTCGAGACGGGTCAGGCGGACTTCGGCGATCGCGTCGCTGCCGGCGGCCGGATCGTCCGTCGCTGCCGGTGTAGCGGTCTCGACGGGCGGGGCCGCTGGGGTTGCTTCGGGCTCGGGTGCGGGCGCCTGGTCCGAGGTCGGTGGGGCTGCCGGTGCAGGTGCCGCCGCCGGCGGCGCCGAGACCTTGGCGGTTGCCTGCGGCTGCGGACGGGCATCGTCGAGGGTGAAGAAATCCGGCGTGCTGGCATCGGGCTGTGCCCGCGGCCAGAAGGCGATGGCGCTGGCGACCACCAGCGCCGCGGCCGTGCCCGCCAGCAAGGGCTTGCGCCACGTCGGCGGCGGCGCCGGAATCGCGCGCGGCAACCATGACCTGCCGCTGCTCTGCCGATCGGCCTCGATCTGGTTGAGCGCCGCGAACATCTGCTGCGCGTTGCGGAAGCGATGATCGGCCGACTTGGCCATGGCGCGATCGATGAACGGCTGCCAGTGCTTCTTCTCCAGCGGCAGGCGCGGCACCGGATCCTGCGCGTGCATCAACGCCAGCGCCAGTGCGTCGGGATGCTGGAACGGCAGTCGACCCATCAGCAACTCGTACGCGAGCACGCCGACGCTGTAGAGATCGGCGCGACCGTCGACCACTTCGCCGCGCGCCTGCTCCGGTGCCATGTAGCCGCCGCTGCCGACCGCGAGGCCGGTGGTGGTGATGCGGGTGCTGTCGCGCTTGGACAGGGCGATGCCGAAATCGGTCAGCAGCGGTCGGTCGGCATTGTCGAACAGCACGTTCTCGGCCTTGACGTCGCGGTGCACGATGCCGCGCGCATGCGCGTACTCGAGGGCCGACAGCAGCGAACGCAGCACCTCGACGATGCGCGATTCGTCCTGGCTGAAATCACGTTGCCCGAGATGGCCCTTGGCGAGATAGGGCAGCACGTAGAACAGCAGCCCGTGCTCGGTGCGGCCGACTTCGTGGATGCCGACGATACAGGGGTGTTCGAGCTTGGCGATGGTGCGTGCTTCCTGCTCGAAGCGCTGCTTGCTGATTTCGTCGGTCAGTGCCTCGGGCGACATCACCTTGATCGCCACCTGGCGATCGAGCGACTCCTGCACGCCGAGGTAGACATGTGACATGCCACCGCGACCGATCCGACGCAGCACGCGGTAGCCCGGGATGTCGGGCATGTAGCTGCCGAGCAGGTCGTTCAGTTCTTCGGGGGTCAGTTCGTTACTGGAGGCGGGCATGCGCGAGGAGCAGGCGAGACGAACAAGCAGCATACGGTAGGTGGCCGCGACTGCAAGACACCGGCAGCCACGACGCATGACAGGGGCTATAGTGAGGGCGCTGGCGGGCTCGTTGGGATCTTGAAGGAGATTGCGCGATGGGCTGGATGGCAGGGATTTGGCTGGCGGCCTTGGGCCTGTCGGCGAGTTTTGCGGCGGCTGCGGTCGAAGTCCGGGTGCTCGACGAGCAGGGCCGGCCGTTGCCGGAGGCGATCGTCTGGGTGCAGCCGGGGGTGGGCGAGACGCCGCCCCGGCGCGGGGTGATGGACCAGGTGCGGCGCAGTTTCCAGCCCTACATCCTGGCGGTGCAGGTCGGTTCCGAGGTCGAGTTCCCCAACAGCGACGACATCAACCACCACGTCTATTCCTTCTCGCCGGCCAAGCGCTTCGAGCTGCGCATCTCGCCGGGCGACCGCGGCCAGAGCCTGCGCTTCGACAAGGCCGGGCTGGTGACCATCGGCTGCAACATCCACGATTGGATGCTGGCCTACATCCTGGTGCTCGACACGCCGTGGTTCGAGCAGACCGACGCCGAGGGCCGGGCGCGCATCGACCTGCCCGAGGGTAGCGACCGCCGCGTCTACGCCTGGCATCCGCGGATCGCCGAGCCGGGCGGACAGGTCGGCGTGGCCCTCGAAGGCGAGCACATCGAGTTGCGCCTCAAGCGCGCGCTCAAGCCCGACCCCCGGGTGCCCGAGGGCGGCTACCGCTGAGCGCCATGGGCAGCCTGCGCACCCGCATCTTCGCCCTGTTCCTGGTGCTGCTGCTGGCGGTGCTGGGACTGGTGCTGGGTCTGGTCAGCCGCAGTACCTACCAGCACACCCTGGTGCAGATCCAGCAGCAACTGGTTGCCGGCGAGCGGGTGTTCGCCAACGAGTGGCAGTCGCGGCTGCTGGCGCAGCAGCAGCTCACCGAAACCGTAGCCAGCGACTTCGGGCTCAAGGATGAAGTCGCCAACGCCGCGGACGGTTCCGATTCGCTGCGGGTGACCTTGATCAACTACCGCGAACGCAGCCGCGCGCAGCTGGCGATGGCGACTGATGCCGAGGGCAGCTTGCTGGCATCGACCGATCCGCCCTGGGCATTCGGCGAAGCCTGGCCGCACCGCGAACTGCTCGATGAGGTGCAGTCGGGGCAAGGCCTGCTGCTGGTCGAGGGTCGGCTCTACCAATTGCACGCGACGCCGATCCACGCGCCACGACCGGTGGTGATCGGCTGGCTGCTGCTCGGCTTCGCAGTGGATGACGAAGCGCTTCGTCATGTGGCTGGACTCACCGGTGCTTCGCTGTCGTTGATGCGTGTCGAATCGGGCGGTTACCAGCCGTTGGCCAGCAGCCTGGACGCCGACGGTCGTTCGGCATTGGCCGAGGCGTTGCGCCACAACGGACGCAGCGGCAGCCTCCAGATCGAAGGCCGCGAACAGGTGGTGCTGGAGCGCGACCTTCCCGCGCTGGGCGACGTCGCCCTGCGCGTGGTCTTGCAGCAATCGCTCACCGAAGCCCTGGCCGACTATCGGCCGCTGCAGTGGCAGCTGGCTGGCATCGTGCTGCTGGCGCTGGTTTTGGCGGCGCTGGGCGCGTTCGCGGTGGCGAGTACGGTCAGTCGGCCGCTGGCGGCGATGGTCGAGTACGTGCGCCGCACCGGCGAGGGCGACTATTCGTTGCCGCCGCCGCAGGCGGGAGGCGAGATCGGCCTGCTGTCGCGCGAGTTCGCCGCCATGCAGCGCGGCATCGCCGAGCGCGAAGAGGCGATCCGGCATGCCGCTTTCCACGACACCCTGACCGGGCTGCCCAACCGGCCGCGCTTCCAGCACACACTGTCGACAGTACTGGAGCACGCGGCCGGTCATCGCATCGCGGTGCTGCTGATGGATCTCGACCATTTCAGCGAGATCAACGACACCCTCGGCCATGTCGCCGGTGACCAGTTGCTGCGGCAGATCGGCGAGCGCCTGGACGAACAGCGCCGTGGCCAGGATCCGCTGGCGCGGCTCGGCGGCGATCAGTTCGCGTTGTTGCTGGTGGGCGTCGACGCGCCGGAGGTATTGCCGCTGGCGCAGCACTACCGCGACGTCGTGCGCCAGCCCTTGCTGATCGAAGGCATCGCGCTGGAGATCGACGCCACCGTCGGCATCGCGATGTACCCCGACCACGGCGAGCATGCGGTGACCCTGCTGCAGCGCGCCGAAGTGGCGATGTACCAGGCCAAGGACAAGCACCTGCCGTATGCCGTGTACAACCCGCAGGCCGATCGTCACAGCCTGTTGCGGCTGACCTTGATGAGCGAGCTGCGCGGCGCTATCGAGCGCGGCCAACTGGCTTTGTATGTGCAGCCCAAGCTCGACGTTGCCGACAACTGCATCGTCGGCCTCGAATGCCTGGTGCGCTGGATCCACCCGCAGCACGGCTTCATTCCGCCGGACGAATTCATCGGCCTGGCCGAGCAGACCGGCAACATCCGTCATCTCACGGCATGGGTGCTGGAAGAAGCG
This sequence comes from Arenimonas sp., assembly GCA_036276895.1. Lineage (GTDB taxonomy): Bacteria > Pseudomonadota > Gammaproteobacteria > Xanthomonadales > Xanthomonadaceae > Arenimonas. The sequence goes on from DASUOA010000444.1 coordinate 6,881, forward strand.
ATGGCCTGGAGCAGGCGTTGGCAGGATGCCGGCTTCGCGCTGAAGACCGCGATCAACCTCTCGGCGGTCGACCTGATCGATCCGACCCTGAGCGATCGCGTCGCCAAACTGCTGGCGCGACACGGCCTGGGTGCGGAGAGCCTGGTGCTGGAAGTGACGGAAAGCGCAGTCATGCTTGACCCGGATCGCAGCGTGGCACTGCTCGGCCAGCTGCGCGGGCTCGGCCTGCGCTTGTCGATCGACGACTACGGCACCGGCTATTCATCGATGGCGCAGCTCAAGCGGCTGCCGGTGCAGGAGCTCAAGATCGACAAGGCCTTCGTGTTGGACGTGGCCGACAACGAGGATGATGCGGTGATCGTGCGCTCGACCATCGAGCTCGGGCACAACATGGGCCTGCAGGTGGTGGCCGAGGGCGTCGAGCACGAGCGCGGATTTGCGAAGCTGCGCCAGTTCGGCTGCGATCTGGTGCAGGGCTACTGGCTGGCCAAGCCGATGCCGGCGCGCGAGCTGCAGGACTGGCTGGCCGCCAGCGTGCACGCCGTGGCGCGACGGAGCGACGCATGAAGCGCGCATCGACCTTGCTCGCATGCCTGCTGCTGTCGACACCGGCTGCGGCGGTTGAAGTCGAGGGTCTGCTCGATTTGCGCCTGCAGGGCAGTAACAGCGAGCACGGCTGGTTGTGGCAGGGCCTGGACAAGCAGCGATTCGACGACCGCCACGACGGCTTGCAACTCGGCCAGGCGGTGCTTGAGATTCGCGGCCAGCCCTTGTCGACGGTGAACGCAGTGCTGGTGCTGCTCGGGCGTGGTGACGGCGGCGATGCGGTGCAGGCGAGCGAGGCCTTCCTGCAATGGCGGCCGGTGCCGGACGGGGCGTGGCGGCCGCGGGTCAAGCTCGGTGCGTTCTTCCCGGCGATCTCGGAGGAGAACACCGGCCTTGGCTGGACGGCGCCGCGCACGATTTCGACCTCGGCGGTGAACGCCTGGATCGGCGAGGAATTCCGCACCGTCGGCGCCGAACTGACCTATGCGCGGCCCGGGCGCTTTGTTGGCAGCGCGCACGACATCGAGTTGTTCGCGGCGGTGTTCGGCTACAACGATCCGGCGGGCGCCTTGCTGGTCTGGCGCGGCTGGAGCGTCGGCGACCGCATCAGCATCGCCGGCGAGCGCATCGACTTTGCCGATCTGCCGGCGTTTCGGCCGACCGGTGTGTTCCGTTTCCACGCGCCGTGGATCAAGCCGTTCAAGGAGATCGATGGTCGCTGGGGCGCCTATGCCGGTGCGCGTTACCGCCATGCCCGCGGTTGGGGACTGTCGCTGATGCGCTACGACAATCGCGGCGATCCGTCCGGTTTCGACGACGGGCAGTGGAGTTGGATGACGCGCTTTTGGCATCTCGGCGCCAATTGGCAGCCGCGTGCGGATTGGGAGGTGCTTGCACAGCTGTTGCAGGGCAGCACCGTGGCCGGGCGCCGGCACAGTGTCGCAGCCGACTACCGCGCGGGCTATCTGCTGCTGTCGCATCTGCGTGGCGCGCATCGCTTCAGTGTCCGATTCGATGCGTTCGCGATCGATGACCGTGATCGCACGGTGAGCGATCCCAATGGCGAGCACGGCAATGCGCAGGCGCTGGCGTGGGTATGGTCGCCGCCGGGACGTGCCTGGCACATCGCGCTGGAATGGCTGCGCATCGATTCGACGCGTGACAACCGGGTGTTGATTGGCGAGCCGTCGAAACGCGTGGAGAACAGCTTGTCTGCGGCTTGGCGGTGGCGCTTCTAGCGCGGTGCGGGTAGCCGCTCCGCCGCCCCCGGCGCGGCCGAACTCGCGCCTTCGGCGCTTGTATGTTTGAAGGCGCTGGGGTGGAGAGACCCTTTCGCGTGATCGGCCGCCTCAACGGACCGACTGTCTTGAGTGATCTCCCGCCCCGCCTTCCA
>DASUOA010000445.1:0-7918 GCA_036276895.1 Arenimonas sp.
TCCAGGCGATGGATATTGAGATGCTCGCGGCAGACGATGGCGGCAACCGCGGCGTATTCGCTCGGCACTTTCAGGCGTTCGCAGACAGCGCGCAGTGGCGCCAGCCCGCGTTGCTCGTGCATCACGTGACGCGGCAGTTCAGCCGACGGTGTCAGCGCCTTGCCGAGGTCGTGGGTGAGTGCGCAGAAGCCGATCAGCGCGTCGCCGGCTGCCCGCTTCGCGGCCTGGTCGCAGACCATCTCGGTGTGCAGGCCGGTGTCGATCTCTGGGTGGAACTCCGGGCGCTGCGGAACGCCGTACAGCGCGTCGACCTCCGGCAGCAGCGCGGCGAGCGCGCCGCAGTCGCGCAGGCAGCGCAGGCCGGCCGAGGGCTGTGCTTCGCCGAGCAGCTTGTGCAGCTCCTGCCAGACGCGCTCGGCGACCAGATGCGCGAGTTCGCCGCTGCCGCTGATGTCGCGCAGCAGCTGCGCGGTTTCGTCGGCGAGACGGAATCCGAGGGGCGCGAAGCGGGCCAGGAAGCGCGCCGCGCGCAGCACCCGCAGCGGGTCTTCGGCGAAGGCCGGCGAGACATGGCGCAGTAGTCGCGCGTCCAGATCGCGCACGCCGCCGTAGGGGTCGACGAGCTCGCCCTGGTCGTTCTCGGCGATGGCATTGATGGTGAAGTCGCGACGCGCCAAATCCTGTTCCAGCGTGACATCCACCGCGGCGTGGAAGGTGAAGCCGTGATAGCCGTGGCCGGATTTGCGCTCGGTGCGCGCCAGCGCGTACTCCTCGTTGCTCTGTGGATGCAGGAACACCGGGAAGTCGCGGCCGACCGGACGGAATCCGGCCTCACGCATCGCCTCCGGCGTGGCACCGACCACCACCCAGTCGCGGTCGCCCGGTGCACGGCCCAGCAGGCGGTCGCGCACGGCGCCACCGACCAGATAGACCTGACCCGGCACCTTGCTCATCGCGTCGTCAGCGCAGCGCGCGATAGCGCGCGAACTGCGACTGGCGATCGAAGGCGTGGCCGAGGATGTCGGGCAGCTGCGTCGCGACGCGCACCGGGGTGATGCCGAGCCGATGCAGGCCATCGATGCCGCCGACCGAATCGGTGAGCAGCGAGCGGTAGTTGTCCGACGAGAACGGCTTGCCCGGCACGAAATCGAACACCAGGCCCTGCAGGCGGCCCAGGGCATCGGGCAGTGGCAACACCCAGCGGCGCAGGCCGAGCTGGCGCGCGGTCATCTTGACGATTTCGGCCAGCGTGAACACGTCGGGGCCGTACAGCTCGTAGACCTCGCCGATGCTGCGCCGGTTGGCCAGCGCGCGACGGAAGGCCTCGACCACGTCGCCCACGAACACCGGCGCAAACTTGGCGCCGGCGCGCGCAAGCGGCAATACCGGCGCGAGCTTGAGCAAGGCGGCGAAGCGGCAGAACAGCCCGTCGCCATCGCCGAAGATCACCGACGGCTCGAAGATCGTCCAGTCCAGGCCCGAAGCCTTGACCACCGCCTCGGCCTGTCCGCGCGAATGCAGGTAGTGGCTGCGGCCGCGGCCGGCGTTGAGCGAGCTCATCTGCAGCAGCCGGCGCACGCCGGTCAGGCGCATCGCCGCGACCACGCGCTCGGTCAACTCGACATGCACGCGATGGAAGCCGCGACCATTGTCGCCGCGCTCGTTGAGGATGCCGACCAGGTTGATCACCGCATCGCAGCCGGTGAAGGCGGATTGCAGCGCGCCCAGATCCCAGGGGTCGATGGCGCGCAGGCTGACGCCCGGCGGCAGCAGACGCTCGTGATGACGTTCGATGCCGCGGCTGAGCAGGGTGAGGTGGTGGCCGTCGGCGGCGAGGCGGGCGACCAGGCGACGACCGACAAAGCCGGTGCCGCCGAGCACGACAATGGAAAGCGGAGGCGCGGAGTACGTCATGGCTGGATGCTGGCGATGGCGTCCGGACTCGGACAATGGAAGGCGCGACGCGTGGCCCGGCGCGGATCGATGCCGCCGAGACGATCGGACAGAGGTACCGCGGCGCCGTGCAGGCGCCAATCGTAGATCACGCTGAAGGCGGAGACGCGGGCGACGTAGTCGCGGGTCTCGCGATAGTTGATGGTCTCGATGAAGTAGTCGCGCTCGAGGTCGCCGCGCTCTTGCTGCCAGCGCGCCACGGGTGTCGGCCCGGCGTTGTAAGCGGCCATCGCCAGATGCGGCAGCCCTTGGTGCTTGTCGAGTTCGAAGCGCAGGTGCGCGGTGCCAAGCTGCAGGTTGACGCGCGGCTGGTACAGGCTGGCGGCGCCGTTCCATTGCGTGCCGATGCGGCGCGCAGTCAGTTGCGCGGTGCCCGGCAGCAACTGCATCAGGCCACGGGCATTGGCATGCGAGCGCGCCTCGGGCATGAAGGCGGACTCGGCCCGGGTCAGTGCCGCGACCCACGCCGGGTCCAGCGCGTGCCGCTGCGCCTCGCGGGTCAAGGTGTCGGCATGATGCAGCGGGAAGCGCAGGCGGTACTGGCGCAGGTCTTCGGGGCGATCGCCAAGGCTGAAAATCGCCCGGTCGTACCAGTGCGCCTGTTGTGCCAGTTCGATCGCCACCAGGCGTTCTTCGGGTGTCAGCGTCGGCAGCAGCGCATTCCATTCGCGCAGGGCATGGCCGCGGCGGTCGACGGCGAACAGCGCCAGTGCGCGTTGCAGGCCGGGCAGGGCAGCGATGCGGGCGTGCAGCTGCGGATCAGCCGGCGGCTCCAGCGGGCACAGGGTGTAAGGCTGTTGCAGCCGATCGGCAGCGAGGAAACCATGGAAGTTGGCCTGCGTCGCCGCGGCGGCGAACAGCGGCTGCGCGGCTTCGGCTTCGCCGCGCTGCTCGCGCAGCCGTGCTTCGAAATATTGCCAGCGCGCATCGCGGCGCATGTTGTCGGGCATCGCCGCGATGATCTGCACGGCGGCTGCGGTATCACGCTGGTTCAGCGCATCGCGCAGTCGCCACTCGTGCAGGCGATCGTCGTAGGCCGCTGAGGGCACGGCCGCCAGCCGCTTGCTGGCACCCGGCGCGTACGAGGCGACCGTCCACAGGGCGAGTTCGTAACGCACGCGGCCCTGTTGCGCAGCATCGAGTCCGAGCGCCGAAGCCAGCGACGGCAGTTGCGCCTCGGCGGCATCGGGATCGCGCTTGGCCAGGCGTTGCAGACCGACGGTGGCGACCTGGCGGCTGCGTGCGTCGCGCGGCCACTGCTGGGCGCGCGCATGCGGTGCGTCGATGAAGTCGGCGTAATCGCGCGCCAGCGCGGCGTCCCTGGCCGGCAGCTTGCCGGCGAGGAAGCGCATCAGGCCGGTCTCGCCGGCGTCGGCGGCGAGTTCGATGCGTTGCCAGCGGGTCGCCGCATCGATGCCGCCGCGTGCTTCCAGGGCGGCGAAGGCGGTGTCGCAGGCGCCCGGCAACGAGCGCCCGGTCAGCCACAGCGCGCGGGTCTCGGCGGCCCACTTCGCGTTGGACGTTCCCGCCTGCAGGTGTGCGACCTGGACGTGGCAGCGCTGTTCGATGTCCTGCGGGGCGCGCATCGTGGCCAGGAAGTTCGGCCAGTCCTTGCGCCGCGCCAACTCGCGCAGCCAGGCCTGTCGCAGCCAGTCGGCCGCAGGTTGCTCGCCCAGTTGCTGCAGCAGATCGGACACGGTCGCCGCGTTCGCGCCCTGCAGACGGGCGCGCTGGTTGCTCGCGGCCAACCACGGGTGCAGCGGGTGCCGGGCGAATCGGCCCAGCGTGCCCGTATCGAGGCGGCCCTGTTCGGCTTCGCGCAATGCCGATGGCAGTGCCGGCATCGCCGCATCTGCGCTCGCGCCCCACGCGGTGGCCGGCCATGCCGGCAAGGTGGCGAGCAGCAGCGGCAGCCAGGCAAAACGCATATCGGCAGTGTAGCGGAAGCGCACCCGCGGGCAGCGCCAATGCCGGCATCGCTTCAGCTGCGGTACCGACGGGTGGGTCTTGCCATTTTCATTCGGGCCGGCGACAGTGCCCGGCGAATCTGTCGACTGCGTCGCGGAATCGGGCAGGGGAACTGCCGACTCCGAAGACGCGCATTTGCCCGTTTGGGCCGTCGACGTCACCGATGTACAGCATGGGGAAGCGTGTAATGACAAAGCCATCCAAGTCCCGCTCCGGCGGCAGCAAGGCGCGCCAGCTGAAGCTCAATCCGACCACGTTGGCGGTTCGCCGGGCGATGGCCTTGGGCCTCGGTCTGGCACTGGCCTCGGCCACGCCGGCATTCGCCGCCTGCGATACGCAACTGGCCAATCTGGTCGAGTGCCAGCAGGCCGCCGCCGGTGCGGGCGCGCTGGCCGTTGTCGACGATCCGAGCTGGGTGCTGCCGGCGACCGGCGGCCAGTTCGCGGCGGTGAAGGCGGAGGGCGTTGCACCCATTACCAAAGCCTACGATGTCGGGCTGGTCGCATACGGCGACTTCGTCCACGTCGAAAACGCCGACACGATTACCGCCAACGTCGACGTCGCCAGTGGCTATGCCTCGGCCTACGGCGCCTACATCAGTGCGACCGATGTCGCCCGTCTCGACAACAGTGGCGACATCAGCGCCAGTGCCACCAGTGCCGGTTTCACCGCCTCCGCGTACGGCGCGCTGGTGTTCGGCACCTTCTCCGGCATCGCGGTGATCTCCAATCAAGGCACGATCTCCGCCGAAGCGCAGGCCGCCTACGGTGCTAGCGCCACCGGCGCCTTCGCGATCGGCAACGTGGCGACCGTGGTCAACGACGGCGACATCGACGCTCACGCTAGCGCGCTATACGACGTGGCCCGCGCGACTGCTGCGCATGCCTATGGCCTGTGGACTGCCGTCTACAACTACGGCGACCTCGCCGCCGAGGCGAGTGCCGAGTATGGCCAGGCCCAGGCCACCGGCGCCGAGTCCTACGGCTACTTCGGCTCCAGCATCGTCAACGAAGGTGACATCACCGCAGTGGCGGACGCCTTCGCCGGCACTGCCACGGCAATTGGTGCGCAGTCTTCGATAGGCGTTTATGGCTATGGCAGCTATGTGGACAACAGCGGCAGCATCGAGGCAACGGCTTCGGCCCATTACGGCACTGCCACGGCAATTGGTGCGCAGTCTTCGATAGGTGTTTATGGCTATGGCAGCTATCTGGACAACAGCGGCAGCATCGAGGCAACGGCTTCGGCCCATTACGGCAGCGCGATTGCCGCCGGAGCGGCCAATTTCACAACTTATTTGGGTTCTGCAGTCACCACCAATGCTGGCGATATCAATGCCCGCGCTGACGCCTATGCCGGCTATGCCACCGCGTTTGGCGTATACAATTACGCGTTCATTTACGACTCCCAGATCGTCAACAGCGGTGCTATCAGCTCCTCGGCCCAGGCGAATGGAGGCGGCACGGCGCAGGCTGCGGGCGCCATGTCGCAAGGCCTGATCTATTCCGATGCCGGTGTGGTGAACGCCGGTGACATCATGGCGTCGGCGGAGGCGAGCTATGGCACGGCGATCGCGATTGGCGCCGAGGCATATGGCGCGTTCCTGAGCGTCGGGTCGGTGCAGAACAGCGGCAGCATCTCCGCATCGGCTGATGCCTACTATGGTGAGGCTGTCGCATGGGGTAGTCGTGCCATCGCCGCCTACGCCGACGTAGACAACACCGGGGACATCAGCGCGGCGGCTACTGCCGACTTTGGCGAGGCCTTGGCCGTCGGCGCCTACGCGTTTTCCAAGTACTCGGCCCAGGTCGTGAACGAGGGAAGCATCGATGCAAGTGCTTCTGCCGCGTCGGGTACAGCGCGGGCGTTCGGCGTTTCGGTCAACAGCACTTATTATGAGTCGATTGTCGTCAACGACGGCAGCATCAGCGCGACCGTGTATGGTGACGACGGATTGGCGGTGGGCGTTTCCGCGACTTCAGTTTACGGCGACGTCATCGTTGCCAATGGCGGCGATATCAGCGCCATCGGCGAAGGCGGCGTTGGCGCAATCGCCGTGAACATGTACTCCTACGGCACCAATACTTTGGTCAATACCGGCGACATCAGCGCCGACAGCGAGAGCAGCTATGCGGTGGCGGTGCTCTCCAGCACCTATGCCACCGCCTTGATCTACAACGAAGGCAGCATCAGCGGCGCCATCCAGACCGGCGATCTCGATGATCTGCTCGACAACTCGGGCAGCTGGACGGCGAGTGGCCTGTCGCACTTCGGCGGCGGCGACGATGTGATTGCCAACAGCGGCAGCATCCTGATCAATGGCGCCATCGATCTCGGGGGCTATGCTGCAACCGGCAACGTGTTCGAAAACAGCGGCGAGCTGCTGGTGCGTGGCAGCGGCAACTGGATCGACATGGGTGCTGGCAACCCCTTGGCCTTCGACAACACGGGCGGTGACATCAGCTTCGTCGACGGCGCCGCCAACGACAGCCTGACCCTGTACGGAAACTTCGCCGGCAACGGCAGCCTGGCCTTCGACTTCGACGGGCAGAGCGGGCTCAGCGATGTGTTCTACATCGATGGCGATGTCGCTGCCGGTTCGGTGACCACGGTCAACGGGCAGCTGCTGTCGCCGGTTACCTCGGCATCGAGCGTCATCGGCGCGATCGTCGTGTCCGGCAACAGCAGCGCTTCCAATTTCGTGGTCGGCACCATCAGCACCCCGGTGGACAGCTTCTTCAGCTTCGACTTCCAGCTGCTCGATGACCTGGACGCGAGCAATGCCACGGCCGATGTGTTCGCGCTTGGCGTCGAGGTCTCCGGCCTGAGTGCGCGCGGCGAACTCTCCGGCGCGCTGGTGCCGGGCGTCCAGAACCTGTGGCATGCCGCCACCGGCACCCTGGTGCAGCGCGAAGGTGCGCTGCGCCAGCGCTCGGGCTCCGGCTTCGATGTCTGGCTGCGCGGCTTCAGCAGCGACGGTGACATCGCCCCGGGAGCCGGCACGCGCAACTTCGGCGCGGGTGGCAACCAGGTCTTCGAGCAGCAGAGCAGCGGTATCGAGGCGGGGCTGAGCTATCACGTCCACGAAGGCTTCAGCGTCGGACTGCTGTTCGGTCGCGCCGATGCCGATCTCGATCCGGCATCGGGTGGCAGCGCCTCGCTGGACGCGGATACGGTCGGTGGCTACGCCACCTTCACCCACGGCGACTTCTACATCGACGCCAGCCTGCGGCGCATGGACATCGACATCGAGGGCGCCGCCGACGGCGTCGCGGTGCTCAGTGCCAGCGAGGCCAATGGTTTCTCGCTCGAGTCCGGCTATGCCTTCGAGGTCGGTGAGGGGCTGCGCATCACCCCGCAACTGCAGTACTCCAGCCTCGATGTTGACGATGTCGTGGTCGAGGGCAGCTGGGGCGATTTCATTGCCGCCGACAACGACTCGCGGCGCACCCGCCTCGGCGTGTCCTTCGACAAGACCTTCGACGAGGGCAACGGCCGCTCCTGGACGCCGTTCCTGAGCCTGAGCGCGGTGCGCGAGAGCGCCGCCGACAACGGCTATGTAATCGACGGCGTATTCACCGGTGACAGCCGCATCGATGGCGACAGCACCCTGCTCGAAACCGGCATCAGCAGCCACTTCGGCAACTGGAGTCTGTTCGGCAGCCTGCATTGGCAGGATGGCGATGCGCTCGACTCGGTATTCGGCGGCCAGCTGGCGCTGCGCTACAACTTCGGTGGCGGCCAGTGAGCCGGCGCCACGACAACGGATCGGGAGAAGTGACGATGAAGATTCTTGGCAAGTCGCTCGCCGCGACCATCCTGCTGGCACTGAGCGCTCCGGCGCTGGCCGGCTTCGAGGTTCCGGTCGGCAAGAAGCCGGTGGGGCAGGTCCAGCCCAGCCGCGAAGACAGCATCGAGCGCGCGCTGGCGCTGATCACCGCGCAGCCGGACCGCTACTTCGCCGCGGCTGGCGACAGCTTCGCAGCAGCCGACGTGA
>DASUOA010000446.1:0-2306 GCA_036276895.1 Arenimonas sp.
GCTTGGAAATAGCCACGGATCAGAGGGATCTCAGGCTCACCTTCTCCGGCAACGTAGCGACATAGCGCCTTCCGTCGTTTGGATGCGGCCGTCAGTCGCTTTCAGAACCGACATGACGTGCCGGCCTTCCGTACTTCAATCCGAACGGCGCAATCGGCAGGCACAATGACCAGTGTGTGCGGGGGAGATTGATCGACGCCTCATTAAGAAAGTGGCGCTTGCCCGTCCTCTTGAGGTTGAAGTGAATGCCGGGTGGTCGACGCTGCCTCACCCCCTTATGATCCGATTGCGATTGCAGATACTCAGCCCGCTTCCAACCAGTGCGGCTGGAAGCGGCGCACGTCGTCAGTTCGCCGTCGGGCGAGCGCCCCAGGTACGCGGCGAAGCGCCTGAAGCTGTGAATGTGGCTTCTCTGCGCATGGTGCCCCAACTTGCGGGCAGCCATATCCTCGATCATACGCCGGCGCAGCGGGCTGACGGTGGTATCAGTGCTCATGAGGAGCTTCTTGCATCGAGCACCCCGACGGCGCACCGCCCGATACAGACGTTCGCTAGCCCGGATTTCTCAAAGGTGCCTCGACGTTGCTAGCGGCGATGCGATGGTGGCGAGGGTGTCCGATGAGCGGGCGTGTGAACTGGCTATGAGCCTGATCGCAGACGAGCGTCGGGCGCCGCGGCTCGGCGGCGACTATTCAGACAGGGTGACTGTGCGCTGTCTGTTTCGTCAGCGGGCTGCGGCGGCGAGCAAGGCGTGGGCGCTGCGGAAGTCGAGTTGGTAGGGACAGCCCGATGCCATGGCGATCTTGATGCGTCGCACGCTGGTGGTGACGACGGCGCCGATCTTGAGGAGGGTCAGGCGGATGGTGCCGCAGGAGGCCTTGGCGAAGCGGGTGTGCTTGAGGCCGATGCGGCGCAGGGCGCAGATCAGGACATAGGCCATCGAGGACAGCCACAGACGGAGCTGGTTGGCACGCATGGTCGCCGCCGAGGTGCGGTCGGCGAACATGTCGATCTGGCATTCCTTGATGCGGTTCTCCATGTCGCCGCGCGCGCAGTAGACCTTCTCGTAGAGATGGCGCGCCGCGGCCTCATCTCGGCTGAGCGAGGTGACGATGAAGCGCGGATTGGCCTCGCCCTGCGTCCATTCGGCTTTGCCGATGACGCGGCGACGGCGGCTCCAGCTCTTGCGGGTCGCGTACAGGAAGTCCTTGAAGCGCCGCGCCGGCTGGCCGGTCCGCCGGCTCTCCGTCTCGGCCTGGGCCATATGCCACTCGATCTCCTTGGCCAGCCGCTTGTTGCGGGCCAGACCGAACAGGAAGTGCACGCCGTGGGCCTCGCACCACGCCATCAGCGCCTCGCGTGCGAAGCCCGAATCGGCGCGCACCAGGATGCGAACCGCAGGCCAGCGCACCCGGATCTGGCCGACGATCCGATCCAGCTCCTGTTCGGCGCCAGCCGAGCCGTCGATGTTCGACCGCCGCAGCTTGGCCGCCAGCAGATGGCGGCCACACGTCACGTACAGCGGCAGGTAGCAGTAGTTGTCGTAGTAGCCGTGGAAGAACCGGCCCTCCTGCTGGCCGTGCAGCGGATCGTCCGTCGCATCGAGGTCGAGCACGATCTGGCGCGGCGCACGCTGATGGGCCTCCATGAACAGATCGACCAGCAGGCTCTCGATCGCCGCCGCGTCGTGGCTGACCTTGTGGTACTTCGTCGGCTCCGGACGGCTCAGCTCGAGACGGTTCAGCGTGCTCTTGCCGGCAATCGGCGCACAGTCCGACCGCTTCGCCTCGAGCTTGCCCAGCAACACCCCCAGCAACGGATCATGCCGCAGATGGTCGTGATCGTTGACATCCTCGTAGCCCAGCGCCAGGCCAAGCACCCGCTGGCCGACCAGCGTGCGAACCCGATGCTCGATCAGCTCGGCATGCCGATGGTCCTTGAAGCACTGCGCAAACCGATCAATCAGCCCGATCGCTCGATCCGTCGAGCCCAGCAGCAAGCCTCCGGCATCCGACGTGATCAAACCGCCGTCGAACGATGCCTCGACACGACGACCTTCAACAGGTGCAAATCCAAACAAATCCGGGATACACTCTGTCGGCATCGGGGTTCCTTCCTCTCAACGCAAAAGTCGTTGTCGCAAAACAACTTTTGCAGAGTCAGGACTCCGATGCACCCTCTACCTTTGAGATATCCGGGCTAGGGCGGCGTCGCCTGTGCGTCGAGCCATTGGCGCGCCGCGTGCAGCTCGCGGAAGATCTGCAGCGGCCGGCGGACGTTCGCAGCCTTGGCGAAGATCTGCGCTT
>DASUOA010000447.1:0-4186 GCA_036276895.1 Arenimonas sp.
TGTTTGAGAAAGCAGCGGCTTACGCCGTGCTTGGATCGGCTGGATTGAGTCGGTTCGAATACTGACGCGGGATCCGCTCGTTGAGACCCGTCAGGACTTCGTAGGGAATGGCGCCTGCCAATTGGGCGACTTCTTCAGTACGGATCGACAGTCCATCCTGATCGCCTATCAAGACCACGGGATCTTCGTTGTACGCGCTGCCGCAGGGGCCGAGATCGACCATGAACTGGTCCATGCAGATGCGGCCGACCATGGGGTGGCGCTGGCCGCGGATGAGCACTTCTCCGCGTGATGACAGCGCGCGCGGCCAGCCATCGCCGTAGCCGATCGGCACCGTGACCACGCGTGTGTCCCGCGGCGCAGACCAGGTCGCGCCATAGCTGACCGAGCGGCCGGCGCGAACCACCTTGAAATAGACGACCTGCGAAATCAGCGACAAGGCCGGTTTGAGATCGATGGTGCGTTCCGCGGCTGGGTCCGGCAGCACGCCAAACAGCGCGATACCCGGGCGGACCATGTCCAACCAGCTCGCCGGGTGGTGCAACACGCCGCCCGAGTTGGCCAGGTGGCGGATCGGCATCGGTGCACCGATACGCTCGAAGTGGGCACATGCCTCCGCAAAGCGTTCGATCTGCAACGCGGTCATCGGCGAGCGCGGGTCGTCGGCGCAGGCCAGGTGCGAGTAAACGCCCTTGATCTCGCATCCGCGCGAGCGGCACGCCGCCTCGATGAAGGGCGCGCAGGAGTAGCTGTGCACGCCGATGCGTTCCATGCCGGTGTCGATCTTCAGGTGCACCACCGCCTTGCGGCCCAGCGCCTCGGCAGCGGCCTCGACCTGGCGCAGCTTGTCCAGTGAGGAGACGGTGATTTCCAGATCGTGCTCGATGAACTGCGCGATCTGCGGCACGAATATTCCGCCGAGTACCAGAATTGGCAGCGTAATACCGGCACGGCGCAGTGCGATGCCCTCTTCAACGAATGCCACACCCAGCTGGTCGGCACCGATTGCCTGCAAGTGCGCTGCAACCGGCAGCAGGCCGTGGCCGTAGGCATTGGCCTTGATGATGGCCATCACCGGCACGCCGACGTGGCCGCGGATGGCGCCCAGGTTGTGCGACAACGCGTCGAGATCGACGTGGATGCGGGTCGGGCGCTGGCTGACGGGCTCGCTCATCTGCGCGATTGTAGGGCGGCGGTGGGGCGCGGTCATCGCGATGTTCACATCGGCGCGATGTGGAGATGGCTAGCCTGGCTTCCTGTTTGTTCTCCTGATGGCGGGTCGTGGCGATGGCGCGTGCGCTTGTGTGGTTCCGGCGGGACCTGCGCCTGGCCGACAATCCGGCCCTTCAGGCTGCATTGGCGGCGGGCTACGCGCCGGTTCCGGTCTATCTGCATGCGCCAGATGAAGAGGGCGAGTGGGCGCCGGGAGCGGCCACTCGGGTGTGGCTGGCGCGTTCGCTCGCTGCACTGGATGCCGATCTCCGGGCGCGTGGTTCGCGGCTGCTGATTCGCTGCGGGCCGAGCCTCGCGGCCTTGTCCTTGCTGATCGAGGAGACGCAGGCCGAAGCGGTGTTCTGGAACCGGCTGTACGAGCCGGCGGTCATCGCCCGCGATGCCGCGGTGAAGTCGGCGCTGCGGCAACGTGGCCTGCGCGTCGAAAGCCACAACGCGGCGCTGCTGGTCGAGCCGTGGACCGTGGCAACCGGAAGTGGTGATCCTTATCGTGTGTTTACCCCGTTCTGGCGCAATGCCGGTCGGGTGCTGGAGTCGCTGCCGCTGTCTCAGCCGGCACCCTCGAGACTGCCGGCGATGAGCTTTGCGGGCATGGTGCCGGATGAACTCGGCCTCGGCCCGGCGCCGTGCGAGCCGGACTGGGACGCCGGCTTCTGGGAGCACTGGCAACCCGGGGAAGCGGGTGCGTGGGAGCTGCTGGAGGCCTTCCTCGACAGCGCCATCCGTGGCTACGACCAGCAGCGCAACCTGCCGGATCGCGCCGGCACCTCGCGGCTGTCGCCACACCTGCACTTCGGCGAGATCGCGCCGTGGCGCATCGTGCAAGCCGTGCAGGGCAGCGGCTTGGGGCAGGCGCATGCCGCAGACCTCAAGCAGTACTTCGCCGAGCTGGGCTGGCGCGAGTTCGCGCATCACCTGCTGTACCACTTCCCGCACACCCCGCAGGCCGACTTCAATCCGCGCTTTGCCGGTTTTCCGTGGTGCGATGCGGACGTCGACGTGCTACATGCCTGGCAATGTGGTCGCACCGGCGTGCCGCTGGTCGACGCCGGTATGCGCGAACTGTGGCAGACCGGCTGGATGCACAACCGCGTGCGCATGGTGGTGGCGAGCTTCCTGTGCAAGAACCTGCGCATCCACTGGCGGCACGGTGCGCGCTGGTTCTGGGACACGCTGGTCGATGCCGACCTCGCCAACAACAGCCTCGGCTGGCAGTGGAGCGCAGGCACCGGCGCCGATGCCGCGCCGTACTTCCGGGTGTTCAATCCGGCGACGCAGGCGACGCGCTTCGACCCGCAGGGGCGCTACCTGCGGCGGTGGCTGCCGGAACTAGCCGCACTGCCGGATCGCGCGCTGGCCGCGCCCTGGGAGCACACGGAGCTGCTGCGACGACTGGCACCCGAATACCCGCAGCAGCCGATGGTCAATCTGCGCGAGAGCCGGGAGGCCGCGCTGGACGCCTACGCCGCCAGCCGCGCGTAGCTGAAATGGGGTCAGAGTACATTTCCGTTTCAAACGGAAATGTACTCTGACCCCATTTTCGAGCATCCTGAGGGTCCACGCGGAGGGGACACATGGCCAAGGGCGAACGCAAGCTGCGCCGCGAACCGATGTCGCGGGTCGATACCGCTTGGTTGCGGATGGAACGGCCGACCAACCTGATGATGATCACCGGCGTGCTGATGTTCGATTCGCCGCTCGATGTCGTCACCCTGCGCAAGGTCATCCAGCAGAAGTTCCTCGCCTATCCGCGCTTCCGGCAGAAGGCGGTGGAATCGCCGACTGGCGCCATCTGGCAGGAAGACGGCGACTTCGACATCGACTGGCATATCCGCCTGACCGCGTTGCCCGGCCGCGCCGGCAAGCGCGAGCTCGAGCGGCTGACCAGTCAACTCGCTTCGACGCCGCTCGACAAGACCAAGCCGCTTTGGCAGTTCCATCTGGTCGAGCGCTACAACGGTGGCTCGGCGATGATCGCGCGCATCCACCATTGCTATGCCGACGGCATCGCGCTGGTGCAGGTGCTGCTGTCGCTCACCGAGGTCGAGCCCGATCCGCGCAAGCGCGCCGACCTCGCCAAGCGCTGGCTCAAGGAGCACCACGCGCCGGTCGCCAAGCGCGTTGGCGCCCTAGACCGCTACATGAAGCTCGGCGGCCAGATGCTGGAAAAGGGCATGGACATCTACCGCGACCCGACGCTGGCCGCGGTGATCGCCAACGAAGGCATGGAGATCGCCAAGGAGATCGGCCACGCACTGGTGCTCGATGACGACCCGCAGACCGTGCTCAAGGGCAAGCTCGGCGTGTCCAAGCGCACCGCCTGGGCCGAGCCGCTCGACCTGCGCGAGGTCAAGACCGTCAGCCGCGCACTGCGCTGCACCGTCAACGACATCCTGCTCGCGTCGGCAGCGGGCGCCCTGCGCAGTTACCTGATCGAGCGCGGCGAAGAGGTCGATGGTCTGACCATCCGTGCCACCGTGCCGGTCAACCTGCGCCCGTTGGAACACGCCAAGCAGCTCGGCAATCACTTCGGCCTGGTCTTTCTGGAGCTGCCGATCGGCGAAGCCAATCCGGTGCGCCGCCTGCAACGCGTGGCTGACTGCATGCGCCAGCTGCGCAAATCACGGCAGGCGGTGGCGACTTTCGGTGCGCTGGCGGCGGTCGGCATGGCGCCGGCGGCGGTGCAGTCGATGGCGCTGGAACTGTTCAGCCGCAAGGCGACCACCGTCGCCACCAACGTGCCCGGCCCACAGATGCCGCTCTACCTCGGCGGTGCGCGCATCCGCGACCTGATGTTCTGGGTGCCGCAGACCGGCAGCATCGGCATCGGCATCTCGATCCTCAGCTACAACGGCCGCGTGCACTTCGGCCTGATCAGCGACGCCAAGCTGATGCCGGACCCGGACTCGGTGATCCGCCGCTTCCAGCCCGAGTTCGAGAAGCTGCTGTACCT
>DASUOA010000448.1:0-3006 GCA_036276895.1 Arenimonas sp.
GAGGACGTCTGGGCCATCTTCAAGACCCTGGCCGAGGAGCGCCAGCGGCGCGAGGTTGACCCGACCCTGTCGATGCTGCGCGACGCCCTGCTCGAAACCCCGGACTCGGCCGAGGAGCGCCACGCCCAGGCCCGCATGCGCGAGATGCATGCGCTGATCGAACAGCTCACCGACTGGTTCGCCGACGTGCGCAAGCTGTCGCCGGCCACGCTGGAAAAGCTGATGTCGATGGGCGCGGCGGTAAGCAAGTTGCTGGAGTTGGGAGAGCGCCTGCGCGGCGTGTCCGGATATGACACCCGCGGTGGCCATCCGGAGGCGGGCGCATGAGCCTTTTGCCCCTCGCGATCGGTGCGACAGATGCGGTCGATGCGGTGTTGCTGGCGCGACTGCAGTTCGCTGCCAACATCAGCTTCCACATCCTGTTCCCGACCCTGACCATCGCATTGGGCTGGTTTCTGCTGCTGTTCAAACTGCGCTGGTTAAAGACCGGCGAGCGCGGCTGGCTGGACGCCTACTACCTGTACACCAAGGTGTTTGCGCTCAGTTTCGCGCTCGGCGTGGTCAGTGGCATCACCATGAGCTTCCAGTTCGGCACCAACTGGCCGGGATTCATGAACTCGGTCGGCAATATCGCTGGGCCGCTGCTGGCTTACGAGGTGCTGACCGCGTTTTTCCTGGAGGCCAGCTTCCTCGGCATCATGCTGTTCGGACGCAAGCGGGTGGGCGAGCGCATGCATACGCTCGCCACCGTGCTGGTAGCGGGCGGCACCACGTTGTCGGCGTTCTGGATCCTGGCGCTGAATTCATGGATGCAGACGCCGGCCGGCTTCGAGATGATCGATGGCCAGGCGCACCCGACCGACTGGTTCGCCATCATCTTCAACCCGTCCTTCCCGTATCGGCTGGCGCACATGCTGTTGGCCAGCGGACTCAGTGGCAGCTTCCTGGTGGCCGGATTGTCGGCCTGGCGCTGGCTGCGTGGCCAGCGTGGCAGCGATGTGCGAGTGGCGTTGCGGGCGGGTGTGCTGGCAGCAGCCATCCTGATTCCGCTGCAGATCTTCGTCGGCGATCTGCATGGCCTGAACACGTTGGAACACCAGCCTGCCAAGGTCGCAGCGATGGAGGGCGTGTGGCAGGACGAGCGCGGCGCGCCGGCCTTGCTGTTCGCGATACCGAATGAGGCGGAGCGGCGCAATGACTTTGCCATCGGCATCCCCAAGCTCGCCAGCCTCATCCTCACGCACGATGCCGATGGCGAGATCAAAGGGCTTGACAGCTTCGCAGTGCATCCGCCGGTGGCGCCGGTGTTCTGGGCATTCCGAGTCATGGTGGGCACCGGCAGCCTGATGCTGCTGGTGAGCTGGTGGCTGGCCTGGCGTACGCGAGGTGGCCGCGAGCCGGGAGTGTGGGGTGCACGCGCGCTGGTTGTCATGACATTTTCGGGCTGGCTGGCGACGCTTGCCGGCTGGTATGTCACTGAGATCGGCAGGCAGCCATGGCTGGTCCACGGCGTGCTGCTCACGCGCGATGCTGCCTCCACCGTGCCGGCACCGCTGATCGGACTCAGCCTCACCGCCTATCTCGGGCTTTACGCAGTGCTGTTGCTGGCCTACGTCTCGGTGTTGTTCCATCTCGCACGCAAGGCTGGCGACGGCGCCATTCAGGAGGTTTGAGCCATGCTTGATGCCGAACTCTATCCGCTGGTGTTCGTGGCACTGATGGCGCTGGCGATGCTGGTCTACGTCGTGCTCGACGGTTTCGATCTCGGTGTGGGCATCCTGCTGTGGTTGGCCGACGAGAGCGACAAGGATGCGATGGTCGCGTCGATCGGTCCGTTCTGGGATGCCAACGAAACCTGGTTGGTGCTCGGCGTCGGTCTGTTGCTGGTGGCGTTCCCGCTGGCGCACGGCGTGATCCTCGGGGCGCTGTACCTGCCGGTGGCCGTGATGCTGATCGGGCTGATCCTGCGCGGCGTCGCCTTCGACTTCCGGGTCAAGGCGCATGCCGAGCACAAACCGTTGTGGAACGCCGCGTTCTTCGGAGGCTCACTGCTGGCGGCGCTGGCGCAGGGTTGGATGCTCGGTAGCCATGTGCTCGGCTACCGCAGTGATGCGCTGGGTATCGGATTCGCGGCGCTGATCGCGTTGTGCCTGGCCGCCGGCTACAGCCTGCTTGGTGCCGGCTGGTTGTTGATGAAGGCCGAGGATGCGCTGCGCGTGCGTGCGATCGATTGGGCCTATCGCGCGTTGTGGCTGACGGGTCTGGGTATCGCGGCGGTATCGTTGGCGACGCCGTTTGCCAGCCCGCGCATCTTCGAGAAGTGGTTCGCGCTGCCGACTCTGTTCGTGCTGCTGCCGGTTCCGCTGTTGACCTTGCTGCTGTTCGCGCTCTGCGAAAACACCCTGCGACGACTGAAGCGTGGCGACTCGCACCGCGACTGGCTTCCTTTCGTCGCTAGCGTGTTGCTGTTCGTGCTGGCCTTCGCCGGCCTGGCGTACAGCCTGTTCCCTTACCTCGTGGTCGATCGCATCGACTACCGTGAAGCCGCAGCCGCGACGGGTTCGCTCAAGATCATGCTGGTGGGCACCGCGATCACCTTGCCGGTGATCATCGGCTACACCATCTTTAGTTACCGCGTGTTCTGGGGGCGGGTGCGCGAGTTGCGCTACGAATGAGCGACTATCTCGACTACCTGCGTGAGCTGCTCTCGCCGCTGGGTACGATCCGTGCCAAGCGGATGTTCGGCGGCTGGGGGCTTTACGGCAACGAGCGGTTCTTCGCAATCGTGGCCGAGGATCGCCTGTACGTGAAAGTCGATGCGCTCAGCGAGCCGGAATTCCGCGCGGCGGGATGCGAGCCTTTCGTCTTCACCGCCCAGGGAAAGTCGGTTGCCATGGCCTACTGGTCGCTGCCCGATGAAGCGTTCGACAGCCCCGAGGACATGCAGCCGTGGGCGCGGCGGGCGTACGATGCGGCATGCCGCGCCGCTGAGGCCAAGGCCGCCAA
>DASUOA010000449.1:0-4986 GCA_036276895.1 Arenimonas sp.
CAGCACCTCGGCGCACGCCGCCAAACCCGTTACCGCCGAGAATCCGCTCAGCCTCGGCGTGTTCGCCGATGCCGGCGACGCCTTCTCCGGGCGCATCCAGTTCAAGCTGACCAACAACGGCCAGCGCGCCGTCAAGGTGCCGTACTGGCAGCTTCCGCTCGCCGGCGACGAGGCCAAGCAGTTCGACGTGATGCTCGATGGCCAGCCGGTCACCTACACCGGCAAGATGATCAAGCGCGGCAAGCCCAGCGCCAAGGACTTCGTCATGCTGCGCCCGGGCGAGACCCGCGTGTTCAATGTCGATCTCTCCGAGACCTATGACCTGCAGAAGAGCGGCCAGTACAGCGTGCGCTTCCGCTCCTTCCTGCAGAATGCACAGACCGAGGACGGCGCCCTGCTGGCGAGCAAGTCCGGGCGCATGGCGCGCTTGGAGTCGGTACCGATGCAGTTGTGGGTGGACGGCGAGGCAGTTCGCCTGAAGCAGGAACTGACCAACTCGGCCAAGGCCGGCAAGGGCAAGCCGGGCTCCGGCGGTGGTGTCGTCAATGGCATCAGCTATGTCGGATGCAGCTCGACACAGATCAATACGCTCGGCAGCGCCGTCTCCGCCGCGCGCAATTACAGCGAGAACTCGAAGGGTTACCTGGTTGGGGGCTCCACCGGACCGCGCTACACGACCTGGTTCGGTGCCTACACCAGCACCCGCTACAACACCGCCAAGAACAACTTTGCGGCAATCGATTCCGCGATGGACCAGAGCGGCGGCCAGATCAAGATCAATTGCGGCTGCAACCAGAGCTATTACGCCTACGTCTATCCGACCAAGCCTTACGAGATCTTCGTTTGCCGTGCGTTCTGGAATGCCCCGACGACGGGCACCGACTCCAAGGCTGGCACCTTGGTCCACGAGATGAGCCACTTCAATGTGGTGGCCGGCACCGACGACCATGTTTACGGCCAGTCCGGCGCCAAGAGTCTGGCGATTTCGGATCCGAACCGTGCGGTCGACAACGCCGACAGCCACGAGTACTTCGCGGAGAACACCCCGTCACAGAACTGATGGCGCAAGCCATCTGCCCGCAACGGCCCGCTTCGGCGGGCCGTTGCTTTTGGGGCAGGCGCAACAAGCGCGGCATCGCTAAGCTGTCGACATGACTCTCGACATCATTCTGTACATCGTCGCCGGCCTGATGATCCTGATCGGCCTGCTCGGCACCTTCCTGCCGGTGCTTCCCGGCATCCCGCTGATGTTCTTCGGCATGCTGCTGGCAGCGTGGACCGGGGACTTCGCGTTGATCGGCACCGGCACGCTGGTGGCTCTCGGCGTGCTCACGGCGATCGCCATCGGCATCGACCTGCTGGCCACCATTCTCGGTGCGCGCAAATTCGGCGCCACGCGCACCGCGATGTTTGGTGCCGGCGTTGGTGGGCTGATTGGCTTGTTCTTCGGCCTCCCCGGCCTGATCGCCGGCCCCTATCTCGGCGCCATGAGCGGCGAGATGGCGCGCGGCCGCGATTTCCGCCAAGCAGCCAAGGTCGGCGCCGGCACCTGGATCGGCATCGTCGTCGGCGCGGTGTTCAAGATCATGCTGGCGTTGGCGATGCTGGCCGTATTCGCGCTCGCCCTGTTGGCACTCTGAGCCTCAGGCATCCAACTCACGCAGCGTGCGCGCGGGAGGTACCCGCACCACGCGCCGAGTGGCCAGCATGCCCGCGACCAGGGACGCGACCACGCCAATCGCGCCGCCGGTGAACGCCAGACCGAAACTCGGCTGCCACGGCAGCTCGAACACCTGCCGCGCGATGACGCCTGCCAGGATCGAGGCTGCAATCGCCGCGGTGCCACCGGCCAGCAGCCCGATCGCGGCGAACTCGGAAGCCTGCGCCAGACGCAACTGCCGCGCGCTACCGCCGAGCACACGCATCACCCCACCCTCCTGAAGGCGCTCGTCCTGGCTCGCGCTGACCGCCGCGAGCAGCACCAGTACGCCGGCCGCCAGCGAGAACAGAAACACCGCTTCCACCACGGTGCTGACCTGATCCATGGTGCTGCGTACCTGTTCGAGCACGGCGTCGATGTCGATCACCGTGAGATTCGGGAACGCGTCGACCAGCGCGGCAGTGAACCCGCCATGCCCTTCCGGCAGTTTGAAGGCGGTGATGTGGCTGGCCGCGAAACCGTCCAGCGCGCCGGGCGACACCAGCACGAAGAAGTTGGGACGGAAGCGCTCCCATTCGACCTCGCGCAGGCTGGTGATGCGTCCTTGCAGGGTCTGCCCGGCCACATCGAATGCCACCGTGTCGCCCAGCTTCCAGCCCAGCGTGCGGGCCAGGCCTTCTTCGACCGACAGTTCCGGGCCATCGGGCGCGTCGAGGCGATACTCGCCGGCGACCACGCGATTGTCGTCATGCAGTTCGCGCATCACCGACAGATTGAACTCGCGCTCGGCCAGCCGTCGGCCGCGATCGCCGCGCCCATCAAAAGCCTCGAGATCCGGCGCATCGCCATTGAGTCCCACCCAGCGCCCGCGCACCATCGGCCACAACTCCGGCGCCAACAGGCCTCGCTGGTCGAAGAACCGCTGCAGCGGTTCGAGCTGCTCGCTTTGCACGTTGATCAGGAATCGATTCGGTGCGTCGGCCGGCAAGGCGTTGCGCCAGCGCTCCAGCAGGTCGGAACGAACGAAGCCCAACAACAGCAGCACCATGATGCCAAGGCCGAGCGCAGCGATCTGCGCCACACTGGTCGCAGGACGGCGACTGACGTTTGCCAGTCCATAGCGCAATGGGCCGCGCGAGACACGACGGAAGCGACGCATCACCGCGATCAGCAGCCACGCGAGCACGCCCAGTGCCAGCAGCGTGGCACCGATTCCGCCCAGCATGGCAGCGCCGAGCTCGGCAGAACCGGCGCGCCACCACAGCAGCAACGCCAGCCCACCGAGACCGAGCAATGCGACCAGCCAGGCGCTGGGCTCGGTGGGATCGAGGTCACGACGCAACACGCGCAGCGCCGGCACCCGTCGCAGGGCAAGCACCGGTGGCGCAGCGAACGCGAGCAACACGGTCAGGCCCACTCCGGCTCCCTCGGCGAACGAGCGCCATCCGGGGCCAGGCAGCACCATGCCCAATCGATCGGCCAACAGGCCCGCAACGATCGCCTGCAGTCCCCAGGCCAACATCAGGCCCAAGGCGCTGCCGATCAGGCCGAGCAACAGCAGTTCACCCAGTTGGATACCCACCAGCCGTGCCTGGCTGGCGCCGAGACAACGCAGGATCGCCGCGCCCTGCATATGCCGTTCGGCATGCCGTCGCGCCGCCATTGCCACCGCGATCGCCGCGAGCACCACCGCGACCAGCGCCGCCAGTCCGAGGAAGCGACCGGCCTGATCGAGCGCGCGTCGTACTTCCGGACGCGCTTCCGCGGTCGTCTCGAGTCGCTGCCCGCGCTCGAGATCCGACTTCACCGCCGACGTCCAGCGCTCGACCGCCGAGGCATCGCCGGCCACGATCAGGCGATAGTTGATGCGCGCGCCCAACTGCAACAGCCCGGAAGCCGGCAGCTCGTCCATGCTCACGAACACCCGGGGCGCGGTATTGAAATAGTCGAGCGCCGCATCCGGCTCCTGCAGCACCAGCGCTGAAATGCGCAGTTGCAGCTCGCCGACGCCAACACGGTCGCCGATGCCGACGCCCAGCGCTTCCGCGCCAGCACGCGATAGCCAAGCCGTACCCGGCTCCGGCACCGCATCGGCGACGCGCTCGCCGGTCGCATCGCGTACCCGGAAGCTGCCGCGCAGCGGAAAGCCCTCGCCCAGCGCGCGGATCTCGCCCAGCCGAAGATTTTCCGCGGCGCGGATCATGCTCGGGAACTGCAGCGTCTCGGCCTGCTGCAGGCCCAACTCGGCAGCGCGCTGGCGATGCGCATCGGGCAAGGGCGCGTCGCCGCGCAACACCGCATCACCACCCAGCAGGCGATTGGCCTCCATTGCCAACGCACGCTCGGCGCGTTCGGTCAGCATGCCAACCGACCCGACCGCCAGCACCGACAGTACCAATGCGGCCAGCAGAATGCGTACCTCGCCGGCACGGATATCGCGGCGCAGCTGGCGCCAGGCCAACGCCAACGTCTTCATGCGTCCACCAGGCGTCCGGCGTCGAGCCGCAACACACGGCCACAGCGCGCGGCGAGGCGCTCGTCATGGGTGACCAGTACCAGCGTCGTGCCGATCTGCTGGTTGAGTTCGAACAGCAGCTCGGCCACCGACTGGCCGGTGCGCACATCGAGGTTGCCAGTCGGCTCGTCGGCGAACAGCACCGCCGGTCGCGTGACGAACGCGCGGGCGATCGCGACGCGCTGCTGCTCGCCACCCGAGAGCTGCCGCGGATAGTGTTCGAGGCGCTCGCCCAGCCCGACCCGCTGCAGGATGGCCCGCGCCGGTGCCTCGACATCACGGTCGCCACGCAACTCCAGCGGTAACATCACGTTCTCCAGCGCCGTCAACGCCGGAAGCAGCTGGAAGCTCTGGAACACGAAGCCGACCTTGGCGCCACGAATGCGCGCACGGCCATCCTCGTCAAGCTGCGCCAGCGACTCGCCGGCCAGCTGAACATCGCCGCTGCTGGGCAGATCCAATCCCGCCAGCAACGCCAGCAAGGTACTCTTGCCCGAACCGGAGGCGCCGACCACGGCCACCGTTTCGCCAGCGGCGATCTGGAAACTCACGCCCTGCAATATGGTCAACACCCCGGTGGGCAATGCGACCTGCTTGCCGAGGTCACGCACCTGCAAGGCGATGCTGCGGGCGCTTGGGCTGAAGCTGTCGGCCATCGGACTACCTGTGTGCGGAGGATCGATCATGGTTTATGGCGGGCGTATGCGGCGGGTTCAAGCCTTACTGATGGCATGGCTGTTGTTGCTGGCGCTGTTGCCGGCATCGGCAATGGCCACGCCACGCACCGTGCTGGTGCTCGGCGATTCACTGT
>DASUOA010000450.1:0-4449 GCA_036276895.1 Arenimonas sp.
GGGCCGACGAACTCACACGCTGCCAAGTCACGGTTCGACCGACGCCCCTGAGCTAAAATCGCGCACTCACCCCAGCAGCGCACGATCATGGCCGCCATCAAGCAGGAAGACTTCATCCAGAGCGTCGCCGACGCCCTGCAGTACATCTCGTACTACCACCCGGTCGACTACATCAAGAACCTCGCCGCCGCCTACGAGCGCGAAGAATCGCCGGCGGCCAAGGACGCCATCGCCCAGATCCTGATCAACTCGCGCATGTGCGCTGAGGGCCACCGCCCGATCTGCCAGGACACCGGCATCGTCACCGTGTTCCTGGAAATCGGCATGGACGTGCGCTGGGACGGCGCCACCCTGTCAATCGAAGACATGGTCAACGAAGGCGTGCGCCGCGCCTACAACCATCCCGACAACAAGCTGCGCGCTTCGGTGCTCGCCGACCCCGCGGGTAAGCGCCAGAACACGAAAGACAACACCCCCGCCGTCGTCAACATGAAAGTCGTGCCGGGCAATACGGTCGATGTGATCGTTGCCGCCAAGGGCGGTGGCTCGGAGGCGAAGAGCAAGTTCGCCATGCTCAATCCTTCCGACTCCATCGTCGACTGGGTACTCAAGACTGTACCGACCATGGGCGCCGGCTGGTGCCCGCCGGGCATGCTCGGCATCGGCATTGGCGGCACCGCCGAAAAGGCCATGCTGCTGGCCAAAGAGGCGCTGATGGAGCCGATCGACATCACCGACCTGCAGGCGCGCGGCCCGAGCAATCGCGCCGAAGAGCTGCGCCTGGAGCTGTACGACAAGGTCAACGCGCTCGGCATCGGTGCCCAGGGCCTGGGTGGCTTGACCACCGTGCTCGACATCAAGGTCAAGGACTACCCGACCCACGCCGCCAACCTGCCGGTGGCGATGATTCCCAACTGCGCCGCCACCCGCCACGCCCACTTCACCCTCGATGGCAGTGGCCCGGTGATGCTCGATCCGCCCAGCCTGGCCGACTGGCCGCAGCTGACCTACGACGCCAGCAAGGGCCGTCGCGTGAATCTCGACGCAGTAACGCCGGAGGAAGTCGCGAGCTGGAAGCCCGGCGAAGTGCTGCTGTTGAACGGCACCATCCTCACCGGCCGCGATGCCGCGCATAAGCGCATGGTCGAGATGTTGAACAAGGGCGAGGCGCTGCCGGTCGACCTGCGCGGCAAGTTCATCTATTACGTCGGCCCGGTCGACCCGGTTCGCGACGAAGTGGTGGGCCCAGCCGGCCCGACCACCGCCACGCGCATGGACAAGTTCACCGAGCAGGTGCTGGCCCAGACTGGCCTGCTCGGCATGATCGGCAAGGCCGAGCGCGGCCCGACCGCCATCGAGGCGATCCGCAAGCACCGTTCGGTCTACCTGATGGCCGTCGGTGGCGCCGCCTACCTGGTGTCCAAGGCGATCAAGGCGGCCCGCGTGGTCGGTTTCGCCGACCTCGGCATGGAGGCGATCTACGAGTTCACGGTGCAGGACATGCCGGTGACCGTGGCCGTGGACTCGGCCGGAGAGTCGGTGCATCGCACCGGGCCGCGCGAGTGGCAGGGGCGGATCGGCAAGATTCCCGTCAGCGTGGAGTGAAGGCCGGGCCGGTGTTTGATCCCGGGCAATAAAAATGACTTTGGATGGGTCGCAAAGAAATTCAGAAACGGTTATGTTCTTCGGCGACTGAGTTTGCGTAGGGTCACAGTGAATCGTGTCCTGATGCGGGTGATCTGACGATCGGCTCCATCTGTACCTCGCTTCCTCCTTGCAACCCAGTCGCCCGGCGGGGGGTCCTGCGGGGCGCCCACATCCAAACGTTTCAGGGAGTCAGTTATGTCGGATCGTCAGATCGGTACCGTAAAGTGGTTCAACGATGCCAAGGGCTTCGGCTTCATCAGCCGTGACAATGGCGAAGATGTCTTTGTGCACTTCCGTTCCATCATGGGTACCGGCTTCAAGTCGCTGCAGGAAGGCCAGAAGGTCAGCTTCAAGCTGGTGCAGGGCCAGAAGGGCCTGCAGGCCGACGAAGTGCAGGCGATGTAATTCGTCCCTTCGAGGAAGAACGGAAAGCCCCGGGCATGCCCGGGGCTTTTTGTATCTGGTTTAATCTCGACGCTCCCCGACCACGAGGATCGCTCTATGTACCGTCTTTACTACAGCCCCGGCGCTGCCAGCCTGGTCGTGCACTGGTTGCTGCTGGAGCTCGGTGTCGATCATGAGACCCAGCGTCTCGACCTCACGGCTGGCGAACAGAAGCGCCCCGAGTACCTGGCGCTCAATCCCAATGGCGTGGTGCCGACCTTGCTGATCGACGGCAAGCCTTTCTCCGAAGCCGCGGCGCTGCTGCTGCAGTTGGCCGACCGCCACCCGGAGGCCGGGCTGGCACCACCGCTTGGCAGCGAGCAACGCGCCGCTTACTACCAGTGGATGTTGTTCCTCGCGAACACGCTGCAGCCGGTCTTCCGTTCGTGGTGGTATCCGCACGAGGCGGCCGGCGAAGCCAATGTCGAGGCAGTCAAGGAGAAGGCGCGCGAGAAGATCGAAGCGATCTGGTCGCGTATCGATGCGCACCTCGACGTCAAGGGGCCTTGGCTGCTGGGTGAGCAGCTCAGTGCCGCCGATTTCATGCTGACCATGCTGATGCGCTGGTCGCGCAACATGCCCAAGCCGGCCACCGAATGGCCGCAGCTCGCGGCGATGGCGGCGCGCATGAAGGCGCGGCCCAGCTTCGCCGAGCTCTATGCCCGCGAGGGGCTGACAGAGTGGGCGTGAGTTAGCGCACCAGGCCGACGCGCAGGAGGCGGCCATTCGGCGCGTCGGTCAGCAGGTAGAGATAGCCGTCCGGCCCTTGGCGCACGTCGCGGATGCGTTCGCCGAGATCGGTCAGCAGTCTCTCCTCGTGCACAACGCGTTCGCCTTCGAGCTCGAGGCGTGCGAGCAGCCGATAGGCGAGGGCGCCGACAAACAGGTTGCCGCGCCAGGCCGGGAAGCGGTCGTGGGTATAGAACGCGAGACCGCTGGGTGCGATCGATGGCGTCCACTGGTGCAGTGGTTGTTGCATGCCTTCCATGTCCTTGCCGCCGCTGCCGACCGGCGTGCCGTCGTAGTTCACGCCGTAGGTGATCAGCGGCCAGCCGTAGTTGCGTCCGGCACGGGCGATGTTGAGTTCGTCGCCACCGCGCGGGCCGTGCTCGGTCTGCCACAGCTCGCCGGTTTCCGGGTGCAGCGCGGCGCCCTGGATATTGCGATGGCCCAGCGACCAGATCGCCGGCTGTGCGTCGTCACGTCCGTTGAAAGGGTTGTCAGCCGGAACGCTGCCATCGCGTTCAATGCGGAAGATCTTGCCCTGGCCCTTGTCCAGCGCCTGCACATTCGGCCACACCTGGCGATCGCCGCTGCTGATGAACAGCCGGCCTTGGCGATCGAACACCAGCCGCGAGCCGAAGTGGTGGCCGCCGCCGACTTTGGGTTGTTGCGAGAAGATCACCGTGAGGTCGTGCAGTGCTGACCCTTCCAGGCGCGCACGCGCGACCGCCGTGCCAGCTCCGCCGGAACCGGGCTCGGCGAAACTCAGGTAGATCCAGTTGTTGTCGCGGAAGTCGGGATCGACGGCCACATCGAGCAGGCCGCCCTGGCCGGATGCGGCGACGGCCGGCACGCCTTCGAGGGGTTCCGAGAGCACTCCGCTGGCATCGAGCACGCGCAGACGCCCTGGGCGCTCGGTCACCAGCATCCGACCATCGGGAAGGAAGGCCAGCCCCCAGGGATGTTCTAGACCGGTCGCGACGGTCGTGACTTCCAGTTCGCCGGCAGCGCTGGCGAAGCGCTGCACGCTGCCGGCTGTGGTCGAGGCGGGCGCGCTGTCCGTGCCGCAGGCGGACAGCAGCAGAACCATGGCGGCGACGCCCGCGCGCCTCATGGCGTGCTCCGCGCGACGCTGTCGAGCAGCGGAGCCAGCGCTGACCAGACGTGTTCGAGCAGGCGGGGCTGCGCTTCCGCCACCGGATGCAGGTTGTCGGCCTGGAAGGCCTCGCGCTCGGCGGCGATCGGCTCTAGCAGGAAAGGCAGCAGGGCGATGTCGTGTACGTCCGACAGTTCGACGTAGTTGCGCTCGAAGCCGCGGGTGTACTCGGGGCCGTAGTTCGGTGGCAGGCGCATGCCGACCAGCAACACCTTGGCACCGGCTTCACGGCTGCTGCGGATAATCGCGTCGAGGTTGTCGCGGGCATGCGCCAGTGGCAGGCCGCGCAGGCCATCGTTGGCGCCGAGTTCGATCACCACCAGCTGCGGGCGATGACGCTGCAGCTCGCCGGCGATGCGGGCGCGGCCGCCGGCGGTGGTCTCGCCACTGACACTGGCATTGACTGCGCGCCAGCCACCGGGCTGCTTGCGCAAGCGCGTATCGAGCAGGGCGACCCAGCCCTGATCGGCATCGAGGCC
>DASUOA010000451.1:0-4444 GCA_036276895.1 Arenimonas sp.
GATCGCCAACGCGTCGGAGGGCGGCAGTCCATCGCGCAACTGCGGATGCTCGCGCGCGACCAGCAGTAGCGGATCGACCTGTGCGCGCAGCCGCGACCAGGCTTCCAGACCGACGCGCCCTGGCGGCAACTGGCCGGACAATCGCAGCGCCATCGGCGGCGCCTCCGGCAAGGCCCATTGCCGTCGCTGCAGGGCCTGCTCAAGCAGCTGCTGCGCCAGCCCTTCGCTCGCATCGGGTTTGGCCGACAACGCCTCCTCGTCCGCCAGCCGCGCGTCTTCGAGGCCGTCGAGGCGAAGCCGCAATCGCTGCTGCAGCACCGCCTTGGCCGGATCGCGGAAGTAGCCGAACACCTGCGGCAGCGGCAACGGCTGCGCGGGCGCTTCCGGTGGATCGCTGTGATCCGTCAGGAAGCCACCCGCACCCTCGACATCACCTGCCGGCAACGCCCAGGCCGACTCGAAGCCGAACCAGCGCGGGTCATCAGCGGCAAAATAGCGGCTGTCGAATGGCTGCAGTGGATGCCGCAGCAGCCACGGCCAGTCCGGCTCGCCGTCATCGTGCTGCGGAAACTTGCCCGCATCGCACTGCGACTCCAAGAAGGCCAGCAGTTCGGCCAAGGGCGCCGCCGGGTTGCGCGGCTTGCCATCACGCACGCCCTCGCCGATGAAGCTCAGGTGCAGGCGATCGCGCGCCGCCATCACGGTCTCAAGGAACAGGTAGCGGTCGTCATCGCGCACGTTGCGATCGCCCAGGCGCGGCAGCCGCGCCATCGGATCAAGCCCGGCATCGCTGCGGGCCCGCGGAAACACGCCATCGTCGAGCCCGAGCACGGCGATCATCCGAAACGGGATCGAACGCTGCGGAACCATGCCGCAGACGGTGATACCGCCGAGCAGGAAGGGCTGGCGCTCGGGCACCGCATCGAGACTCTCACGCAGCAGCTCGCGCAGGCTGGCGAAGTCGAGCTCGGGCTCGCAGGCGGCGACCTGCGCCGATTCGCCCAGCTCGAACAGCAGTCGATGCAGGGTCGACAGCGCCTCGACCTCGTCGACATCGGAGGGATCGGCGACGAACAACGCATCGAGCAAGGCATGCAGCCGCTGCAACCAGCGACCAAGCGGCATCGGCGTGGCCGCGGCACGGCACAGCGCATCGATTTCGAGCAGCAGGTGATCGAGCGCACCCAGCGCCGCCACCTGCACCCCCTGCACGCCCTCCTGCGGCCAGCATTGCAACGCCTCGGCCATCGCATCATCGGTTTCGCCGAGCGTGTAGCCGGCCAGCAGGCGGTCCATGCCCCAGGCCAGGCTGTGCTCGGCAAAAGCCGGCAAACCCAGCCGCGCGCGACTGTCGGCGTCGAGGCCCCAGGCGATGCGCGCCTGTCGCAGCCAGTGGCCAAGCCGAGCGTGTCCTTCTGCATCGAGATTCAGCGCGCGAGCGATCGCTGGCACCGCCAGCAGATCGTGGACTTCGGCGGCCGTGAGACGCGAACCCGGTGCCTGCAGCAACGACCAGAAAGCCGTGAACAGCGGATGCCGGCTGGCCAGCGCGGTATCGGCCAAGTGGTAGGGCAAGGCAGCCGACGCATCGCCCGGCATACCGAGCACCGCCGGCAACAGCGGCGCGTAGGCAGCGATATCCGGCGCCATCACCGCGATTTCCGATGGATGCAGATCGGGCAGGTCGGCCAGGGCCTTGAGCAAGGCATCGCGCAGGACTTCAAGCTCGCGCAGGCGGGTGTGGCAGGCATGGATGCGCAGCGAGGCATCATCCAGCCGCTCCGCGCCACGCATCACCGTCGGGTCAAGCAGGCGCAGGCTCTGTTGCAGCCGATGCAGGCGCGCCGCCGATTCCGGCTGCTCGGCGTAGTCCTGGTAATCGCGCACCTCCGACAGCACGCCCTGCTCGCCTTCGTTGAGCGCCAAACCGAAGTGCTGGCCAAGGCGCCCCCAGGCCGCAAGCAGCGGATGGCCAAGATCGAGCGGTGCGCTTTGCTCAGCCACACCCTGTGCGAGCAGGCGGCGCAGCTGGGTCGATTCATTGCTGAGCCCAGACCAGTGCTGCACGCAAGGGTCAGGCAGGTACAGCGCGACCAGCCGCTCGCGCGCGACCGCGCGCAACACGTCGAGCTCGCTCGGCGGCAGGTGGCTGATGCCGAACACATGCAGCGGTTCGCTGCCCTGCTCCGGCGCCGACTGCAGTTGCGCCGCCAGCATCGCCAGCAACTCGCCGCGATGCGGTTTCCCGATGTCGCGCTGCAACTGTCGCCACAACGGCCCCAGGTACGCGACATCGATACCGGGCACCGCCTGTCCCCGTTGCCAGCGCGCCAGCCAATCGGGGCGATAGACGAGATAGCGCGCGAACATGCCGGCGAGGCGATCGGCCAGCTGCAGGCGGCGGCGCGGGCCGACCTCGCCGTCGAGATAGCGCTGCAGCGTCGGATCGTCGATGCCTGCGAGCTGCTCGAAGATGCGCCAGCGCAGCGACTCGCGGCGATACGGCGCTAGCGCGCTCGCGGCGTGTCCCAAGCGCTGCTGCGCGAGCTGCTGCAACCAGCTGCTCGGCAGCTGCACATCGAGATTGGCGACGATTCCGCCGGGCCCACGCTCGCGCGCCAGTGCTCGGCTCAGCCAGCGCTTTATGCCCGGATGCGCGGCCAGCACCGTCTGCGGCGCCAGCAAGTCCGCGGGCGGCGCGGCATCAAGCAGCTGCAGCAGCGGCGCCAGCAGGCGTTCCAGCCGGCTGGCGCGGTAAACGACGATGCCCGTTGCTGGCGAGTCCATGCCTGCTCCCGGCCCCACGCGGGGGCGACCGGCCAAGGATAGCGGCTGCTGCCGACAGGATCGCTCCCCGCAAGGGCGATGGATGAAGCGTGCCGCGTCTTGGCGCTATGCTGGCGGCAGACGAGCAGCCGGCCGGACGCCATGAATGGACTGCGGGCCACCCTCAAAAGCCACCGCAAGTTCTCGCTCAACTGGACGTATCTCGACGCCATCGCCAACGGTGTCTCCGCTATCGACCTCGGTGCGCTGGCACTGCGCAACCTACACGATGCCCGGCAGTTCGCCCGCGAGTACGGCTATGACGTCGATCGACCCGGAGTCAGCGATTACCTGCGCCAGATCCAGCGCGAGGCCGTCGACTTCATCCGCGAAACCTTTCTCGATCCATCCCGGCATGCATTGCTGCCGGACGAGGTCGCCCGCCCCGATGATCCACTGCGCTTGCTGGTGCTGGCCTCGCAACACGTCGGCGGCTTCGACCCGTTGCGACTGTGGGCCTGTGCCGTGCTCAAGGTCATGCACGGGCTGTTCTACATCGACAGCAACCTGAAGCTGCGGCACTTTGCGGCGATCCGCCAACAGGTGTTCGCCAGCCTCGACGAGGTGATCCGCCGCGAGGGCGAGCAGGAATTCCTAACCGATGGCGAACTCTGCCTGCCGCTGCTCAATGTCGATCGCAAGCGCAACAAGGGCCGCCACAGCATCCTGCTCAAGCTGTTGCAAAAAGCCGCCTACGTCGCCGCCGATATCCACGACCATCTCGGCGTACGGCTGACCCTGGCCACCCGCTTTGAATGCCTGCTGGCGCTGGATGTACTGCGCCGCGCCCACGTGGTCTCGGTGACCAATCTCGAAGGCAGCCGCACCCGCAACACCCTGCTCGATCTTGCCGCCGCCAAGCAGGTGTTCGCGCGCTACCGCTCCCTGTTCGACCGCAGTGACGACTACCCGCACGAGCTGCTGCAGCGCATGGACGCCGAGCTGGCGGAGCTGTCCGCGCCCCAGGCTCGCGCCGACAACCCGCACAGCGGCGCCGGCTTTTCCAGCCTGCAGCTGACCGTACGCAAGATGATCCACCTCGGCGCCAGCGAGGCCGACGCGATCGCCGGCCTGACCCGCGATGCTGGTGGTGGCGCCAGCTTCTTCTTCGAATACGAGATCCAGTTGATGGATGCCGCCAGCTTCGACCGCAGCCAGCACGGTCCAGCCAGCCATGCAGCCTACAAGCAGCGGCAGGTCGACACCGCCCGCAAGCGGGTGTTCGGGCCCGACTTGCGGCGCCTGTTCGAGGCGACCGCTCAAGACCCCGGGCTTACCTCCACCACGGGCCGCTTGGGTTTTCCGGGCAGCGGGCAGCCCCAGGATTCGCCCAATCCCTTGAGATAGGCGCGGCGGATTCCACCGGCAGCGATGGCGGCCAGACCACGCCGTTCGCGCTTGTGCTCGCCGGACAGGCGGCTCAACCAGCTGCGATACGGAATCAATCCCTTGATCGCACCGACCATGATGCTGGCGATGAAGTTCTCGTCGGCGGGTCCGCCTTCACGACTGTCGATGTCTTCGCCGAGAACCACATCGAGCGCCTGCACATCCGCCACCAGGCCGTGACAGTCTGCCGGATAGGGCAAGGCATAGGCGTCTTCCATAGCCTTTGCCA
>DASUOA010000452.1:0-4757 GCA_036276895.1 Arenimonas sp.
AGGAAATGGCCGACCGGGTCCGGCGGGCACCCAAGCTGTTCGCCCGCGCCGCCGTGGTGGTGGATTTCGGCGGCCTGAGCCAGTGCCCCGACGCGGCCCAGACCCGCGAACTGCTTGAGGCCCTGCGCGGCGCCGGCGTGCTGCCGGTGGCCCTGGCCTACGGCACCAGCGCCATCGAGGAACTCTCGAAGGACGTCGGCCTGCCGCTGCTGGCCAAGTTCCGCGCCTCCTACGAGCGCGAAGGCGAGTCCGAGCCCGCCCCGGCGCCGCGCCGGGCCGCCGTCGAGACGGCATCGCCCCCCCCACCTCCGCCGACGCCGACGCCGCGCGCCGAGCCGGGCATGGTGCACGCGCTGCCGGTGCGCTCCGGCCAGCAGGTCTATGCCCAGGATCGCGACCTCACCGTCTGCGCCATGGTCGGCGCCGGCGCCGAAGTCATCGCCGACGGCTCGATCCACATCTACGGCGCGCTGCGCGGACGCGCCCTGGCTGGCGCCGGCGGCTCGGCCTCGGCCCGCATCTTCTGCCGCGAGTTTCATGCCGAGCTAGTCGCCATCGCCGGTCACTACAAGGTGCTCGACGAGATCCCCAAGTCCTTGATCGGCAAGGCCGTGCAGATCCGCCTCGACGGCGAAAGACTGCTGATCGAAGAGCTGGCATGATGCCCGCTTCGCGGTAACCCCCACGCAGCAACCCGCCAGACCGGACGCAGGACGCCCGGCCCAGGCGACAGCGAATCATCGGAGACAGGAAATTGGCTGAAATCATCGTAGTGACCTCGGGCAAGGGCGGCGTCGGCAAGACCACCACCAGCGCCAGCCTCGCCTGCGGCCTGGCCCGTTCCGGAAAGAAGACCGCGGTCATCGACTTCGACGTCGGCCTGCGCAACCTCGACCTGATCATGGGTTGCGAGCGCCGCGTGGTGTACGACTTCGTCAACGTGGTGCACGGCGAAGCCAACCTCAAGCAGGCACTGATCAAGGACAAGCGCTTCGACAACCTGCACGTGCTGGCGGCTTCGCAGACGCGCGACAAGGATGCGCTGACCAAGGAAGGCGTGGAGAAAGTCCTGAACGACCTCAAGGCCGAGGGCTTCGACTACATCGTCTGCGACTCGCCGGCGGGTATCGAAAAGGGCGCTTTCCTCGCCATGTACTACGCCGACCGCGCGGTGGTCGTGGTCAATCCGGAAGTCAGCTCGGTGCGCGACTCCGACCGCATCCTCGGCCTGCTGGCGAGCAAGACGCGCCGCGCCGAGAACGGCGAGCGCGTGCAGGAGCACCTTCTGCTCACCCGCTACAGCCCGGTGCGCGTCGAGCGCGGCGAGATGCTGTCGATCGCCGACGTGCAGGAGATCCTCGGCCTCGACGTGGTCGGCGTGATCCCGGAAGCCTCGGAAGTGCTGCAGAGCTCCAACGCCGGCGTGCCGGTGATCCTCGACGACACTTCGCCGGCTGGCCAGGCCTACACCGACGCGGTCGCCCGCATCCTCGGCGAGGAGCGCCCGCTGCGCTTCACGACTGTCGAGAAGAAAGGCCTCCTGTCGCGCATTTTCGGAGGTTGAGGCATGGGCATTTTCGATTTCCTGACCCAGAAAAACAAAAACTCCGCCAACGTCGCCAAGGACCGCCTGCGCATCATCATCGAGCAGGGCCGGCGCGAGCGCGGTGCGCCCGATTACCTGCCGATGTTGCAGCGCGAGTTGCTGGACGTGATCCGCAAGTACATCAACGTCGATATCGAGGCGGTCAAGGTCGACCTGCACCGCGATGGCGAGCACGAACTGCTGGACATCTCGGTCACCCTGCCCGAGAAGGGCGTGGCCGCCGCCAACGGTTGAGCCAAGGTGGACGTCCTGCGCGTCGGCGCCATCGGTTTCGCGGCGCCGACCGCCCTGCTCGCCGGCTACGGGCTGGAGCTGGTGCCAGTGCCCGACGGGGAGCCGATTCCCGGCAGTTACTGGGGTGAATGCGAAGCCGGCCTGATTGGCCATCGCGTCTACGCCCGCAACGACACACCGGTGCACTCGCTGCTGCACGAAGCCTGCCATCTGATCGTGCTGCCGCCCGAAAGGCGCGCCGCGGTGCACACCGACGCCACCGATTCGGTGCCTGAGGAAGACGCCACCTGCTACCTGCAGATCCTGCTCGCCGACCGTCTTCCGGGCGTCGGCCGCGCGCGCCTGATGGCCGACATGGATGCCTGGGGCTACAGCTTCCGGCTCGGCTCGGCCAAAGCCTGGTTCGAGCAGGACGCCGACGATGCGCGTGCCTTCCTCGCCGAGCGCCAGCTGCTGCTCGACTAGGTCTTTACTCACTTGCGCCGGTTCCAGCCGGGGGCTAGCCTTGCCCGCTTTCCGCCCGCTCCTGGAGCCCTGCCCGTGAACCACCCCCGCGCCCTACTCGCCCTGGCGATTTCCGCCGGCCTGCTCGCCGCCTGTTCGCAGAAGCCCGCGTCCGACGCGGCCACTGCCAAGCCCGCCGAAAGCGCCGACGCCTTCGTCGCCCGCGTCAACCAGACCATCGCCGAGAAGACGCCGGAAGCCACCTCGGCCGCTTGGCTCGCCGCGACCTACATCAATGCCGACAGCCAGCGCGTCTCCGCCGCGGCCAACGAGCGCATGCTGGCCCTCAACAACGAGTTCATCGAGCAGGCCAAGACCTACGATGCCAGCAAGGAGGCCGCTGCCACCGCGCGCGCGCTGCACCTGTTGAAGACCTCGGCCAGCATGCCGGCGCCCAAGGATCCGGCCAAGCTCAAGGAGCTCACCGAGATCGCCACCCGCATGGAAGGCATGTACGGCGCCGGCAAGTACTGCAAGGACGATGGCGACTGCATGGACATCGGCCAGATCAGCGCCGTGCTCGCCGACACCAACGGCAGCAGCTACGAGCAGCAGCTCGAGGCCTGGCAGGGCTGGCACACCATCTCGGTACCGATGCGCAAGGATTACCAGCGCTTCGTCGAGCTGACCAATGAAGGCGCCAAGGAAATGGGCTACGCCAACACCGGCGAAGTCTGGCGTTCGGGCTACGACATGCCGGCCGCCGATTTCCAGGCCGAGGCCGACCGCCTCTGGGGCCAGGTGCAGCCGCTGTACGAGCAGCTGCACTGCTACGCGCGCGAGCAGCTGACCGGCAAGTACGGCAGCGATCGCGGCCAGGTCGACGGCATGATTCCGGCGCACTTGACGGGCAATCTCTGGCAGCAGGATAGGGGCAACCTCTGGCCGATCCTCGAGCCCTACAAGGACGTCGGCAGCCTCGACATCGGCGGCGCCCTGCAGAAGCAGCGTGATGGCATCCTCGCTGAGCTGGTGTCCAAGGCCGGCGGCATGAGCAAGCTGACCGCCGCGCAGCAGGTCGAGATCGAGCGTCAGGCCGACATCGAGATCGCCACGCGCATGACCAAGCTTGCCGAAGGCTTCTACACCGGCCTTGGCATGCCGTCGCTGCCGGAGAGCTTCTATACCGATTCGCTGCTGGTGCAGCCGCGCGACCGCGACGTGGTCTGCCACGCCAGCGCCTGGCCGATGAACACGACCGGCGAAGTGCGCATGAAGATGTGCATCAAGCCGACCGAGGAAGAGCTGACCACGATCTACCACGAGCTCGGCCACATCTATTACTACCTCGCGTACAAGGAACTGCCGCCGATGTTCCAGAACGGCGCGCATGACGGCTTCCACGAGGCCATCGGCGATGCCATCGAACTGTCGATGACGCCGGACTACCTGGCCTCGGTCGGCCTGGTCGACAAGCCGGCGGTGAGCGACGAGGCAGTGATCAATGCGCAGATGCGCATGGCCCTGGCCAAGGTCGCCTTCCTGCCGTTCGGCCTGATGATCGACCGCTGGCGCTGGGGCGTGTTCGACGGCTCGATCCCGACCGACCAGTACAACAAGGCGTGGTGGGAGCTGAAGGCCAAGTACCAGGGCGTCAAGCCGGTCGGCGAGCGCGGCGAAGACCTGTTCGACCCGGGTGCCAAGTACCACGTGCCGGGCAACACCCCGTACACCCGCTACTTCCTGTCGCACATCCTGCAGTTCCAGTTCTACAAGGCGCTGTGCGATGCCGCCGGCCACGAGGGCCCGCTGTACACCTGCTCATTCGCCGCCAACCCGGAGGCCGGCAAGCGCTACTGGTCGATGATGCAGCGCGGCGCCAGCCAGCCCTGGCAGCAGACCCTCAAGGAGCTGACCGGCGGCGAGCAGATGGACGGCTCGGCAGTGCTCGAGTATTTCGCTCCACTGCAGGAGTGGCTGCAGAAGAAGAACGAAGGCAAGAACTGTGGATGGCAGCCCGCCCAGGGCTGATCCGCCATCAACGCGTGAAAACGGAAGGCCGGCGGAGCGATCCGCCGGCCTTCTTCATTGCCAGCCGACGACGAGGCGCGGCATAGTCGGTCGACTCCTGACGACCTGCCCGCCATGAACATCAACGTCAACGATCTCGCGCCGCAACCGCTGTCGCATGCGCTGGCGCTGAACGCGCGCTACTACACCGACCCGGCGATGGTCGATTTCGACCGCACCCGGGTGTTCGCGCGCAGCTGGCAGCTGGTCGGCCATGCCCGGCAGATTGCCAACGCGGGCGATCATCTGGTCACCGAGATCGCCGGCCTGCCACTGGTGGTGATCCGCGACACCGAGGGCCGCATCCGTGCCTACCACAACGTCTGCCGGCATCGCGCCGGGCCGCTGGCGCTGTGTGACGGCAAGGGTGCCAAGGCGCTGCGCTGCAAATACCACGGCTGGA
>DASUOA010000453.1:0-5409 GCA_036276895.1 Arenimonas sp.
CGCCGCGGCAACGTTGCACATCCAGCGTCTGCTGGCCGAACAGCGCAGCGTGCTGCTACAACCCTACCTCGCCCGCGTCGACCAGGACGGCGAAACCGCCCTGCTCTACTTCGGCGGCGAATACAGCCATGCGATTCGCAAGGGGCCGCTGCTGCGCCGCGGCGAGGGCCCGACTTCGCACCTGTTCGCTCCGGAGGCGATCACCCCGCGCCAGCCCGGCCAGGACGAACGCCAGCTCGCCGACCGCCTCGTCAAGGCCCTGCCCGGCCTGTTCGGGCTCGACCGGCCGCTGGCCTACGCCCGCATCGACCTGCTGCGCGGCAGCGACGGCCGCCCCTGCCTGCTCGAGCTCGAACTCACCGAGCCCTCACTGTTCTTCGCGCAGGCTGAGGGAAGCGCTGAGCGCTTGGTCACCGCCCTGCGGGCCCACGCCGCGGCTTGACGCCGGTCAGGCCAGCCCGGCCGCGGCGTGCGCCGAGTGCCCCACGCAGGTAAAATCGCCGCCTGCTCACTTACCGCGCCACGGCGGCCGCCCCGGCTGCCGCGCGCGACTGTCGCCAAGGAAACGCGAATGAAGATTCTGGTCGGTTACAAGCGCGTGGTGGACTACAACGTCCGCATCCAGGTCAAGCCGGACGGCTCCGGCGTGGTCACCGAGGGCGTCAAGCTCTCGCCCAACCCGTTCGATGACATTGCGCTGGAAGAAGCGCTGCGCCTGCGCGAGAAGGGCATCGCCACGGAAGTGATCGTCGCCACGATCGGTCCGGCCGACTGCCAAGCGCACCTGCGCAATGGTCTGGCCATGGGCGCCAACCGCGCCGTGCACATCGTCACCGACCAGGCCATCCAGCCGCTGACCGCCGCCCGCGCGATGCTCAAGCTGGTGGAAAAGGAACAGCCCGGCATCGTGCTGATGGGCAAGCAGGCGATCGACGACGACGCCAACCAGACCGGGCAGATGCTGGCGACGCTGTGGGGCCGCCCGCAGGCCACCTTTGCGTCCAAGGTCGAAGTCGCCGATGGCGTCGCCACGGTCACCCGCGAAGTCGATGCCGGCCTCGAGACTCTGGCGATCACCCTGCCCGGCGTGATCACCACCGACCTGCGCCTGAACGAGCCGCGCTTCATCAAGCTGCCCGACATCATGAAGGCCAAGTCCAAGCCGTTGGAAACCATCAACTTCGCCGACCTCGGTGTCGAGTCCGGCGACTTCCTGC
Organism: Arenimonas sp.; assembly: GCA_036276895.1. Lineage (GTDB taxonomy): Bacteria > Pseudomonadota > Gammaproteobacteria > Xanthomonadales > Xanthomonadaceae > Arenimonas. The sequence goes on from DASUOA010000453.1 coordinate 1,218, forward strand.
AGACGACGCACTACGCGCCTCCGGCCAAGCGCAGCAAGGGCGTGCTGGTGAAGGACGTCGCCGAGCTGGTCTCGGCGCTCAAGGCCAAGGGCCTGGTGTAACGGAGAACAACAATGTCAAAGGTCTTGATCGTCGCCGAACACCTGAACGGCCAACTCAACCCCGCCACCGCCCGCTGCGTCAGCTGCGCGCAGGCGATGAACGCGGCGCAGATCGATATCGTCGTGCTCGCCGATGCGCCCGCCGCGATCGCCGCGCAGGCCGCGCAGATTGCCGGCGTCGGCAAAGTGCTGACGGTCGCCAATGCCGCCAACGCGCACACCATCGCCTCGGTGTTGGCGCCGCAGATCGCCGCACTGGCCGCCGGCTACAGCCACGTCTTCGGCCCCTCGACCACCTTCGGCAAGGACCTGATGCCCTGCGTCGCCGCCCTGCTCGGTACCGCGCAGGTCTCCGACGTGATGGCGGTCGACGGCAGCCATACCTTCAAGCGTCCGATCTACGCCGGCAACGCCATCATCACCGTCACCGCGCCGGCCGATAAACCGGTGGTCGCCACCGTGCGTACCGCCTCCTGGCCGGTTGCCGGCGATGGCGGCAGTGCTGCGGTCGAAGCGGCCAGCGTCACCGCGTCGCTGCCCGAGCACACCCGCTTCGTCTCGCTGGCCCAGGGCAAATTCGATCGCCCCGACCTGCAGAGCGCCAGCAAAGTCGTCTCCGGCGGCCGCGCGCTCGGTTCGTCCGAGGCCTTCTCGATCATCTACTCGCTGGCCGACAAACTCGGCGCCGGCGTCGGCGCCTCGCGCGCCGCGGTCGATGCCGGCTACGTGCCGAACGACATGCAGGTCGGCCAGACCGGCAAGATCATCGCCCCCGAGCTCTACATCGCGATCGGCATCAGCGGCGCCATCCAGCACCTCACCGGCATCAAGGACGCCGGCACCATCGTCGCCATCAACAAGGATGCCGAGGCGCCGATTTTCGAAGTGGCCGACTTTGGCCTGGTCGGCGACCTGTTCCAGATCGTGCCGGAGCTGGAGAAGGCGCTGGGCTGAGGCCTGAGCCAATGCGCCATGCAGATCTCGCCGCCACCGGCGCCTGTCCGTGACAGCCGGCGCAGGCTCACCCGCTCAGCCTCGGCCCCCATCCTCAGCCTCGGCGAAATCGAACGGGCGGTGCAGACCGGCCGTATGGATCTTGTCGGCCGTGGCCTGCTGACCTTGCTCGAGCAGATGGCCAAGAACGGCCGTCTGCTCCCCTTCGACAGTGACGATGCCGGTCAACGCCGCAGCACTCATACGCGGATGGCCGCCGCTGCCTGCGCCTTTCTCGCGCACCCTGCCACGCAGTTCGATGCGCCGACCTTGGACCGCTGGTTGGCAGTCAAATCCGCCTGGACCACGCTGTTTGCCGCCTCGGGCTATGGTGACTGTGCGCATCTGCTCGACCTGCTGGCCGAGCACGGAAACGATGGCAGCAAGCAGTTCAGCGGACCGCAGATCGTGGCGAAGTTGCTGGTGGCAGCGACGCTCGACACCCTGCCTGTCGAGGTGCTGCGCAACCTGACGCAGCTGCCGGCCTCCATGCGCGGCGCGTTCCTGCTCGGAATGCTGTCCTGCCGCACAGCGCTGAGCCCGGCAGCCGATCGCACGCGCGACTACCTGATCGAACACTGCGACGAGATCCTTGCCGACTACGTGCTGACGCCGGCATTGCTGCCTGCGGCTGGCGCAGCCTTCATGTTCTGCAGCTACGCCAGCACCGCGCAGCGACACCGCCTCAAGCCTGCACTCAACGCGATGATGGGGCGCTGGATCGAGCCGCTGCGCCGGCATGCGCCGACGCCCAGGCCACCGGCGCGAAGCAAGCCACGCCTGCTGGTCATGGCCGAGTTCATGAACTCCGCGCATTCGATGTACCGCTGCTTCGGCAAGCCGCTGGAAGAAGCCCGCAAGTACTTCGAAGTCATCGTGATGTGCCAACCCAAGCACATCGATGCCGAGGCCGCCCGCAGCTTCGACGGCGTGGAAACGGTCGACTTCGATCTGCGGCACATGCCGGCACTGATCCGGCGCATCACGAAGCTGACGCCGGACATGCTGTTCTATCCCAGCCTCGGCATGGCGCCGTGGACCTGGATGCTGGCCAACCTGCGCCTGGCGCCGGTGCAGGCGATGTCGGCCGGGCACCCGGCCAGCTCGTTTAGCCCCTGCATCGACTACTACGTGGCCGGACGCGCCATGCTGTCGGAACAGGCGGAGTTCTCCGAGAAAGTCGTCGCGCTGCGCACCCAAGGCATCGGCAAGCAACCGCCGGCGGGATTCGAGGCGCCGCCCGCGCAACTGCGCGAACAGCCGCAGCCGCTGCGCATCGGCGTCTCCAGCACCATGGTCAAGCTCAACGCCGGCTTCCTTGCCGCCTGCCGGCGAATCGCGGCCGGCGCGAACCGGCCGCTGCAGTGGGTGTTTTTCCCGTCCGAGCAGACCAGCGGCCGTTTCGATGCGCTTTGCGCCGAGCTGCAGCGCGCGTTGGGTGACGTGCAGGTGCATCCGCGTACCGACTACAGCCAGTACCTGCAGTGGCTCAACGACTGCGATCTGGTACTGGGCACCTTCCCGTTCGGCGGCTCGAACAGCAACAGCGATGTCTACCTGCTCGGCAAGCCCAAGATCTGCCTGCGCGACGATGAGCCGGCAGCGCGTACCGACGAGCGCAGCCTGCGCTCCTTCGAGTTGCCCGACTGGATGTGTGCCGACGATGTCGACGGCTATGTCGAGGCCGCGCTGCGGATCATTCGTGACGATACGCTGCGCCTCGAACTGGCGCGGCATATCCTGTCGCGCGAGCCGGCGCGCGTGTTGTTCGAAGGCGAGCAGAGCAGCCACCCGGACGAGCTCGGCAAGGCGCTGCAATGGATCCTGAGCAACCACGACTGGCTGCAAGCGCAGCCACAGCGCTTCTTCTATCCCGACTATGACTGAGCGCCACGCCAGCGTTGCAGCCGCACCAGGCATCGGACGGCCGGAGTTCGACCCGCACGCGCGCGACTTCCTTGCCGACCCCTACCCCTTCTACGCGCGGCTGCGCTCCGCGAACCCGGCACATCGCAGTCCGGCCGGCATGTGGGTACTCAGCCGCTACGCCGATGTCCGCGACGCGGTGCGCGACCCGCGCCTGAGCTCGCGCCCCTCGCGTTACTCGGTGCATGCACGCGGCAATGCCGAGCGTTTTCCGGCCGCGCGCCTGGCCCGCTATCTGCTGCCCTTCCTCGACGCTCCCGACCACACCCGCCTGCGGAAATTGGTGGCCCGGGCGATCAGCGACGCCCAGGCCGAAGACATGCGCGGCCGCATTGCCAGCATCGTCGAGCGCCTGATCGCACCCGGGCTCGCCCGCGGCGAGATGGACATCGTCCGCGAGCTGGCGATGCCCTTGCCGGTGGAGGTGATCGCGGAGCTGCTCGGCATTCCAGAGTCGGATCGGGCGCAATTGAAGGTGTGGTCGGCGAACTTCTTTCACATTTTCTCGCCTCTGCCGCCGCCGGATGTCTACGCAGCGCTGAACCAGGCGGTGGTGGAGTTCTCGGATTATCTGGTTGGACTGATCGACCAGCGCCGCCGAAGCCCGGGCGATGACGCCATCAGCCGCTTGATCGCCGCGCGCGACAACGACGACCGGCTGTCCGAAGACGAGCTGGTCGCCACCTGCATATTGATGTTCGCCAACGGCGAGGAAAGCCTGATCAACCTGATCGGCAATGCCTTCCATTCCCTGCTGCAACATCCGGCTCAGATGGCACGACTCCGGGCCGAACCTGCGCTCATGCGCAACGCCGTCGAAGAGTTGTTGCGCTTCGATGCCCCGGCGCAGATCGTCGGTCGCACGGCATTGGCCGATCTGGAAATCGGCGGTCAGCGCATTGGCGCCGGTGATCCGGTGTTCCTGTTGATCGGTTCGGCCAATCGCGACGCGGCCCAGTTTGCCGACCCGGATCGCCTCGACCTCGGCCGCAATGCCAGCGGCCACCTCGGCTTCGGCGGCGGGCCACACGCCTGCATCGGTGCCGGCCTTGCCCGAATCGAAGCGCAGCAGGCGATCGCCGCACTGCTGTCCACCACCCGCGACATCGAGTCGCTGCTCTCAAATCCACCGCGTCATGACAGCGCTTTTGTGCGCGGCCTCGCCAGCTTGC
>DASUOA010000454.1:0-5714 GCA_036276895.1 Arenimonas sp.
CTCGCGCCGTTGGCGCTCAAACAGCGGCCGCTTGGGCTGCGGCTACGCAGTCGCCCGCGCCACGCCTGCCGCCCGTCAGAACAGGATGCGCACGCCGCTTTGGATGCTGCGCCCCGGCAGCGGTGCGAAATCCTTGAGATAGGACGTATGCACGCGCGCATCGCGATCGCCGAGATTGCGGCCGTCGACGAAAACCTCCCAACCGATGCCGCCGGCACTGTCCCAGTGATAGCTCAGATGCGCATCGACCAGCGTGTAGCCCGGCGTCGGCGATTCGAGTTCGGCGACATCATTCTGCGCGGCGACGCGGATCGCCCCCAGCCGCGCGCGCCAGCCACCGCGTGACCAGTCGATGTCGGCGCCGAAGCGGCCCGGTGCAATCCGCGGCAGGCGACGGCCATCGTCAAGGCGTGCGTCGACCTGATCGGCGAGCAGGCTCAGTGACCAAAGTCCGCTGGCGTTGTCGGCCAGCTCGATGTCCGCCTTGGCCTCCCAGCCTTCGAATCGCGCATCGTCCTGTTGCCAGCGGCGCACCGGCAGTGCCTCGATCTCGATGCCGGTCTCACCCAGGTAGATGTAGTCGTCGAAACGCGTGCGATAGGCCGACAGCTGCGCTTCGACGCGCCCGACGTGCAGATGCAGACCGATCTCGGCGCTGCGCGCGGTTTCGACGCGCAGCCCGGCGTCGCCGCGCTCGTAGCTGCCGGTGGCGATGTGCGGGCCATCGGAGAACAGCTCCTCGGCGCTCGGTGCACGCTGCGCGCGATCGAGACCCAGGCTGAGATGCAGCGCCTCGGTGGCCTTCCACAAGGTTGCGAGCGACAGGCTGTTGGCGCTGCGGCGTTCACCGCCACTGCCATCGGCCAGATCGATGCTGACGCGGTCATGACGGGCGCCGGCTTCGAGCTTGAAGTCCCCGAACTCGCGCTCCTGCAACACGAATATCCCGGTGTCGCGGCTTTCGGTTGCCGGCAGGAAGGCTTCGTCGCCGACCGCGCGGAAGTCGCGGCGTCCATCCTGCACGCCGAAGGCGCCGCGCCAACCTTTGAATTCGCGCTGCACGGCTTCGATGCGCAGCTCGCTGGCGTCATTGTCGAAGCGGGTGCCGATCGCGTCATCTTCCAACTCCAGGTGACGATAGTTGTTGCGCGACAGGCGGAAGTTCAGTTCCTCGATGACGCCGAGCTCGCGGATGCCACCGCGTGCATCGAGTCGGGTCTGCGCCATGTCGATGCGCACCGCTTCGCTTTCCTCTTCGTGGTCGCCTTCAAGATCATCTTCGTGATCGTCTTCGTGCGCGTGTGCGCCGGGCGGAATGCCGTAATTGCTTTGGTAACGGCTGAGCGCAGCGCCAAACCAGCTGCGCTCGCCGAACCAGCTGGCGCCGAGGGCGCCGCCGCGATTGCGCAGTGCGCTGTTGGGCATCCGGGCGGAGGCGAAATGCGCCGGATCCTCGCCTTCCTCAACTTCGTGCTCGATCAATTCGTCGCTGAAGGCGAAGCCGGGAATGCGGTAGTCATCGGCATCGCGATTGAAGGCATCGAGGTGCCAGGTCAGCGCGCCGACGTCGCCATCGAGGCGCAGCATGCCGGTTGCCTCGTTGCTGCCGCTGCCATGGCGCAGCTCGGCGCGGCCGGTGAGCGATGCGTCGACCGGCATCGTGGGAATACGGCCATCGACCACATTGACCGCACCGCCAATGGCACCGCTGCCGTAGAGCAAGGTCGCCGGCCCCTTGAGCACTTCGATCTGGTCGGCGAGGAAGGGCTCGATGGCCACCGCGTGGTCGGCGCTCACGGTGGAGACATCCAGGCTGCCGGTGCCGCCGGTCAACACCTGCACGCGAGCGCCTTCCTGTCCGCGGATCACCGGGCGGCCGACGCCGGCACCAAAGAAGCTCGATTGCACGCCGCTTTCGCGCGCCAGCGTCTCGCCCAGGGTGCCGGACTTGCGCTGGTCGAGCTCGGCATCGACCAGCACTTCGACCGGGCGGGCGAGGTCTTCGATCGCGCTGCGCAACGGTGAGGCAGTGACTTCGACGGCGTCGAGCCGTTTGGCCTCATGGCGATGCTTGTCGGAGTCGGGTTCGTCGGCGGCCGCGATCAGCGGCAAGGCGAGGGTGATGGCGAGAGTCAGCGGGCGAAGGTGGGACATTGAACGGCGTGCTCCATGCGAATCACGGGTCGTAGCAGCGGCTTCGGAATGTTATATTGTTTCATCGGCGAGTGATGTTATACTGTTCCGCAAGCGTCGCAAACCCCCAGGAAGTCATGGCCGCGTTGCCGCCCTTCTCAGTGCTGCAGATCCGAAGGTGGGCCGATTCACTCGGTGCTGTTGGCGCGTTCCTGTGCGCCCTGCATTGCGCGCTGTTGCCTCTGGCGCTGGTGTTGCTTCCGGCCGCGGGCCTGGGCTGGCTCGCCTCGGACAACTTCGAAGCGGCCTTCACGGTCGCGGCCACCCTGCTGGCGAGCGCCAGCCTGTGGCAGGGCTTCCGCCAACACCGCGGCTACCACGCCTGGGCGATCGTGTTGCCGGGCCTGGCCCTGGTCTGGGCCGGTCTGCTGATCGAGCCGCTGCATGCTTCGGTGCTGCCGCATGCGCTGGTGATGACCACGGGCGGCGCGCTGATCGCCCTGGCGCATCTGGTCAACCTTAGGCTGAGCTTCGGCCGGCCTGCCAGCAGCTGCTGCGTGCACTGATCCGCGGCGGCATCTTGGTCGGGCGCGCCGGCAGTGCTAGGCTACGCGCCTTTACAACCACCTCATTACGAAGGAATCACCATGGGTAGGGGCGACAAGAGAACCGCCAAGGGCAAGCGTTCGATCTCCAGCTACGGCAATGCGCGTCCGAAGACCTCCGTCACTGCCACGGCCGGTGCCGCCGCGGTGACCACCAAGGCGCCGGTCGCCAAGAAGGCGCCAGCCAAGAAGGCGGCTGCCAAGAAGGCCTGAGCCACACGCTCCGGTCACGATGAAACCCCGCTTCGGCGGGGTTTTGTCGTTTGAGGGGTTGATCAGCGCGGCTTGCCGGCGATGCGCAGCCGTTCCAGCAGTTCGCCACCCAGCCAGTAGCACAGCTCGGCAGGGTGCGCGATGCGCCACTCGGCGAAGTCGGCGCGTTGGCCGACGCGCAGCTGGCCGCGATCGTCCAGGCCCAGCGCTTTGGCTGCATGCACGGTCGCACCCCGCAGCGCTTCCTCCGGCGTCAGCCGGAAATGCGTGCAGGCCAGGCTCATCGCCAGACGCAGCGACTGCAGCGGCGCAGTGCCGGGATTGAGATCGGTGGCCACCGCCATGGCCACCTTGTTCGCACGCAGCGCCGCGATCGGTGGCAACTTGGTTTCGCGCAATACATGAAACGCACCCGGCAACAGCACGGCCACGGTGCCGTTCTTCGCCATCGCCTGCACCGCAGCGTCGCCGGTGTACTCGATGTGGTCGGCCGAGAGCCCGCCGAATTCGGCGCACAGCGCCGCGCCGCCGAGGTCGCTGAGTTGGTCGGCGTGCAACTTCACCGGCAACCCGAGTGCGCGCGCGGCCTCGAACACGCGCCGAGTTTGCGCCGGCGTGAACCCGATACCCTCGCAGAACGCATCCACCGCATCGACCAGACCCTCGCTGTGCAAGCGCGGCAGCCAGTCGCAGACCGCGTCGATGTACTCGTCGCTCTGCCCGCGATACTCCGGCGGCAGCGCATGCGCGGCCAGATACGTGCAACGCACGCCGATGTCGAGCACCTCACCCAGCTGCCGCGCGACGCGCAGCATCTTGCGCTCGCTGTCGAAGTCGAGGCCGTAGCCGGATTTGATTTCGAGGGTGGCAACGCCATCGGCGATCAACGCCCGTGCACGCGGCAGTGCCGCGGCCAGCAGTTTGGCCTCGTTGGCAGCGCGGGTCGCCAGCACGCTGGAGACAATGCCGCCGCCGCGGCGCGCGATCTCCTCGTAGCTCACGCCCTGCAACCGCTGTTCGAACTCGCCGGCACGGTCGCCGGCGAATACCAGATGCGTATGGCAGTCGATCAGCGCCGGGGTGATCCAGCGGCCCTCAACCGAATGCACCTCGCGCGCCAAGGTGGCCGGCTCGTCGGGCAGTTCCGCGCGTGGGCCAGCGAACACGATGCGGCCGTCCTTCCAGGCGATCGCGCCGTTGTCGATGGCGCCGTAAGGGCCGAGATCCTCGCGCAAGGTGGCGAGGCGGGCGTCGAGCAGCAGGCCGTCCCAGCGGTTCATGTCGTACAGGTTCCGTATCCGATCGGGTGGCGCGAGCATTGTCGTCGATACGCGCGTTCGCGAAACGATAGCGTGCTGGACGGTTCGCGTGTAGCTCGGGTCGAGCGTCGACGGCCACCCGGCGGTGCCGACGGAGGGACGATCCAACTAATCGTGTCCGTCGCTCCGGTACTCCAACAGGTCGCCCGGCTGGCAGTCGAGTTCGTGGCAGATCGCCGCCAGCGTGTCGAAGCGCACACCCTTGACCTTGCCCTGCTTCAACTGCGACAGATTGGCTTCAGTAATGCCGATGGCCGCCGCGAGGTCCTTGGATTTGCGCTTGCGTCGCGCCAGCATCACATCGAGATTGACCAGGATCGGCATGTCAGACGAACGCCTTGTTTTCGTCGCTGATCCGGTTGGCCTCGGCCACCAGCAGGCTCATGGCGCGCAGGCAAAGATACGCGATCAATCCGAGATACCAACTGCTGAACCCGAGCGTGAGCGGGTATCCGGTCGCTGCAACCAGCTCCGCCAGAAACGGGGGGGCGAAGGTCGCGACGATCAGATACCCGAGAATTGCACGCGCCAGCCCGGCAAGCGCCTGCGAGACCGCCGGCGAGATCGGCTCGCCCCGATACAGGACTCTGGCCAGCGCGTGCAGCCGCGACAGCAGCCAGATGGCCGCCAGCGCAGCCGGTGCCAGCACTAATGGGATCAGCAGAACGGCGCTCCGACCTGCATCGGTTCTTAGTCCCTCCGCCCAAGCGTGCATGGGGGCGGGCCAGGTCAACATGGAGCCAATGCCGGCATAAAGCGCGACGCTGGCGAAGATCCAGAACAACAACACCGCCAACTGGCCGAGTGAGGCTAGGGCTTGCAGGTGATAGGCGGCACGGCGCAGGGCGTCGTAGCCGGTGCCGGGCTTGGAGTTCGATTCGCGATTCATAGGATTTCCTGTTCCGCCAGGGTGGAGGCGATTGTGTGGCGCGAAAAGAAATTATCGTAGCAAAGAAAGAAATGCAACTAGTAAAGCAATGCCCGCAAAAATCCCGAACGGCTTGGACGATCGCTTCACTACGACCTGAGGAGGTCGGGGGAGCGTGAGCCGCAAGGCGAAAAGATGGCCTGCCGGGGCGGACGCGCTATCCGGTCGCTGAGGACTGTCGCGCCTGCGGCTCACCCCTGGAACACGCGAGCAGGCCGCTGCCAGAGCCAGAGCTACCTCTCTCGTCCTCGTCGGCACGGCGGTTATCCCGTATATTCAATTGATGCGACAAATGCGGGATAACTGCCCATGCATACGCTGCTTGACGACGCCTCGCTACGCGCGCTGATCGACCTGCGGGACGCCTACACCGCCACGCTCGACCTGTGGCGCGACCGCGACGCCTTGGCTGGCCGGATGGTGTGGAAGACCGTCAAGGGGCGCGACTACCTCTACCGGGTGTTCGGCGCCGCGGGTAATGGCTACTCCTTGGGCCCGCGCTCTGCTGAAACCGAA
>DASUOA010000455.1:0-5261 GCA_036276895.1 Arenimonas sp.
CTCCCCGCCGAAGCGGCTGACCAGATCCGCCTCGCGCGACGTCGCCTGCAGGCATCGCGCGACGGCCGCCAGGACTTCGTCGCCGGCCTGGTGGCCAAAGCCATCGTTGATCGCCTTGAAGTGGTCGATATCGACGACCAGGAAGCCCACCGGTGCGCCCTGTCGGCGCGCGCTGGCCAAGGCCTGGGTCGACAGCGCCGTGAAGCCGCCGCGGGTCAACAGGCCGGTGAGCGCGTCATGCCGCGCGAGATACTCCAGGCGCCGGCGCACGCGCTCGCTGGCCAGCAGCACCAATCCGAGCGTGCCCAGCACCAGGCCGACCACGGTCGCCGCGAGAAACAAGGCCATGAAGCCGGACATGCCGCCGGCCAGCAGCAGCACCCGCTCCGAGCCACCCAACGCCAGCAGCAGGCGGACGCTGATCGCGACCGCCATCAGCAGCAATGCCGCCAGCAGCACCGCGCCGCCGACGCCCTGCCGCCATTCGCCGCTGCGCAGCAGCGCCGATCCCGCCAAGGCCACCATGGTCAGCCAGTACACCGAGAAGATGGCGATGCGCCAGGAGGACTGCCAGGGCGCCTGCGACAGCGCCACCGATACCACGTACAACGCCAATGCCCCCACCAGCCAGGGCCATGCACGCAGCGGCCGGCCGAAGAACTTCAACAAGGCGAAGCCATACAAGGTGACCGCCGGCGCGAACCCGGCATTGCTGAGCACGATGCGTGCGTCCACCGAGCTCACGGGCCAGATCGCCACCACCAGGGAGGCGAAGGAGAAGCAGGCCAGGCTCAGCGCCCAACTGCCGAGCCCGGTCGCCATTTCCGCGTGGCCATGGCGCATCCCGGCCGCGACCAGCGCCATCAGCGCCGGTACCACCGAGAGCATGAACAGCAAGGTCCGTTCGTCGAGCATCGTGCGCCCCGTCCGCGCCGATGACAGCTAGCCTACGCCCGAGGCTACACCCTTGCCAGCGTGTTCGGCGTGAACGGCTCTCAGCGCTCGACGATGGCCGCCACGCCCATGCCGCCGGCGGTGCAGATCGAGATCAGCACCCGGCCCGAGCCTTTTTCCTTCAGCAGCTTGGCGGCGGTGGCGACGATGCGCGCGCCGGTCGCCGCGAACGGATGGCCCATGGCGAGTGAGCTGCCGACCACGTTGAGCTTGCTGCGATCAATGCTGCCCAAAGCCTTGTCGAGGCCGAGCTTGTCGCGACAGAAGTCCTCCGACTCCCAGGCCTTGAGCGTGCACAGCACCTGCGCCGCGAACGCTTCGTGGATTTCGTAGTAGTCGAAGTCCTGCAAGGACAGGCCATTGCGCTGCAGCAGCTGCGCCACCGCCCAGGCCGGCGCCATCAGCAGGCCTTCGCCGCCGACGAAATCGACCGCCGCCACCTGCGCATCGCGCAGGTAGGCCTGCACTTCGATGCCCTTGTGCTTGGCCCATTCTTCCGAGGCCAACAGCACCGCGGCGGCACCGTCGGAGAGATTGGTGGAATTACCGGCGGTCAGCGTGCCTTTGCCCGAGGTCCTGTCGAAGGCGGGCTTGAGCGTCGCGAGTTTTTCCAGCGTGGTGTCCGGACGCAGGATGTTGTCGCGCTCCAGACCCCGGAAGGAACTCACCAGATCACTGTAGAAGCCGCGCTCGTACGCCGCAGCGGCCTTCTGGTGCGATTCGAAGGCGAGCTGGTCCTGCTCGGCGCGACCGATGCTCCAGGTCTTGGCCATCTGCTCGCAGCTCTCGCCCATCGACTTGCCGGTGCGCGGCTCGGCGACGCCGGGAAATTCCGGCTTGAGCTCGGAGAACGAAAAGCCCTTGAGCAGGGCCTTGATCCGCTGCCCGGCGCTCTTGGCCATGTTGGCATTTAGCAGGCGTCGGCGCAGGCGGGCGCTGACCGCGATCGGCACATCGGAGGTGGTATCGGAACCACCGCCGATACCGGCCTCGATCTGCCCCAGCGCGATCTTGTTGCCCACCGTGATCAGGGTATCGAGCGAAGTGCCGCAGGCGCGCGCCACGGTGATGCCCGGCGTCAGCGGCGACAGCCCCGACGACAACGCTGCTTCGCGCGCGAGATTGAAGTCCTTGCTGTGCTTGAGCACCGCGCCCATCGCCACTTCGCCGAGCTGCTCGCCCTGCAGCCCGAACTTCGCCACCAGCGCGCCGAGGGTCTTGATCGACATCCCCATGTTGCCGACATCGAAGTAGGCGGTGTTGTTGCGACAGAACGGGATGCGCACACCTCCGAGGATGGCGACGCGGCGGGGCTGGGTCATGGCGGGTCTCCGGCAGGCGGCTGGAAAGCCCCAACACTACCACCGCGCGATCCGAGTCTTTGCTCGCGACGGCTATCATGATGGCCTTCCCGCACCGCTGTACGCCCATGTCCGCACCGCTGTCCTGCCTCGGCGCCATCGCCATCGAACTCGCCCCGGGCGCCGAGCCGGCGCACCACGCGTTGGCGCGCGAGCCGGCCGGCGACGTCGCGCTGCTGGCCGCGCGCGATCTGGCGCGCTTGGTGCCGGGCGCAAGCGGCCTCGATTTCGCGCTGGCCGCGGTCCTGTTCGATCCGGTCGAATTGCTGCGCCCGGGCTGGCCGCTGCATGCTGAGCTCGAGCGCCTGTGCGCCCGCGCGCCCGGCAGCAGCGCCGCTCCTGCGCATCCTGCGCCCGCGGCACTGGCACATCCCGGTGCATCGCGGGTGATCGGCTTCGGTGCTAACAGCGAGGGCCTGCCCGGCAATCTGCGTCCCGATCCCGCGTTCGCCCATGGCCCGTTGCGGCTGTTGCCGTGGCTACTGCGCGGCGAGGCCGCGATGGTGGCCGAGGTGGGCGCCGCGCTGGAGGACGGCCTGCTGGAGAACGGCATGGCCGCCGCCGATACCGCGCTGGCCCTGCAGGATGGATTCGCGGGCAAGGTCGAGCACGTGCGCTATCTCACAGTGCACGACCTCGCGGCGATGATGGCGATGCAGTATGAGCACGCGGGTCTGGCGCCGCTGTGGCCACTGATCGAGACGGCGTTGCTCGCCGCGGATGACGAGGTCTGGCTCGATGCCGCACCCGAGCCGCTGGCGCGCTACCACGGCGGCGACGTGCGCATCGCCCTGCTCGACATCGATGGCTGGCATGGCGCCGGCTTCGCGCCGGCTGGCATCGAGGATGCGCAACTGCCGCGCGCCTTCGAGCGTTTCCAGATGCGCCAGCGACAGTTTGCCGCGGTGCTGGCGGCACACGGCATCGCGGTGAGTTTCGACCATTGTCCGGCCGGTGGCGATCCACGCGCGGTGCTGCGCGCCTGAAACAGCCGTCCACGCGCTGAACGGCGCACTTGACTTCGCGCGCCGCAGGCGCACATTCCTTGCAGTAATCCAGCGAGGAGAGCGCCATGACCGCGCTGTCCATCCGTGAGCCGGCGGTCGCCGGCCGGTTTTATCCTGCCGATGCCGCGCAGCTGCGCCGCGACGTGCGCGCGCTGCTGCAGCGCGTCAACGACGACGCGCCACCGGCGCCCGTCAAGGCGCTGATCGTGCCGCATGCTGGCTATGTCTACTCCGGTGCCACGGCCGCGCGGGCCTATTCGCCCCTGGCCCGTCAACGCGGGCGCATCCGTCGCGTCGCGCTGCTCGGGCCTGCGCACCGCGTGCCCGTGCGCGGGCTGGCGCTGCCTTCGAGTGATGTCTTTGATACTCCACTGGGTCGCGTCGCCATCGATCACGATGCGGTCGCGCGCATCGCCGATCTGCCGCAGGTCGTGCGCTTCGATGCCGCACATGCGCAGGAGCATGCGCTGGAGGTGCAGCTGCCGTTCCTGATCGAGACGCTGGGCGAGTTCAGTCTGCTGCCGCTGGTGGTCGGCGATGTCGAGCCGGCGGCGGTGGCCGAGGTACTGGAGCGACTGTGGGGCGATGAGGAGACGTTGATCGTGATCAGTTCCGATCTGTCGCACTTTCTCGACTACGCCAGTGCCAACCGCATCGACAGCCGCACCTGCGAGCGCATCTCGGCGCTCGACGCGGGCATCGACCGGGACCAGGCCTGCGGTGCCACGCCGGTCAACGGCCTGCTGCTGGCGGCGCGCCGGCATGGCTTGCGGGCGCAACTGCTGACGCGCTGCAACTCCGGCGACACTGCCGGCGACAAGCAGCGCGTGGTCGGCTATGCCGCCTTCAGCTTCACCGCCGGCGCTCCGAACGGAGAACATGACGACCTGCTGGGCGCCGCCAGCGTCGAACACGCGCGCCATGCCATCGGCGAAGTGCTGCGCCAATCGCTGCCGGCACCGCGCGAACACGCCGGGCTCGACATCGCCACCGCCTGTTTCGTCACCCTCAAGCAGCACGGCGCATTACGCGGCTGCATCGGCACCCTGCAGGCCAGCGATCCGCTGCGCCACAACCTGCGCCGCTACGCCCGCGCCGCCGCCTTCGAGGATCCGCGCTTCGCGCCGCTGCAACGCGCGGAGCTGGAACGCACCCGCATCGAGGTCTCGCTGCTGTCACCCTTGCAGGCACTGCCGCCCGGTGACGAAGCCGCTGCATTGCGCCTGCTGGTGCCCGGCCGCGACGGCGTGGTGCTCGACTGCAACGGCCACCGCGGCACTTTCCTGCCGCAGGTGTGGGAGGCACTGCCGGAGCCGCGCGACTTCCTTGCCGAGTTGCGGCGCAAGGCCGGATTGCCGCGCGATTTCTGGTCCGACGCCATCCGCCTGTCGCGCTACACGGTGAGCCACTTCGAAGGCCCGGCCCTGCCCGCCGGATTCACCTCATGATTGTCCCCGGCAAGTGGTGGCATCGCGATACTGACGGCCGCATCGCCTGCGACCTGTGCCCACGCGATTGCAAGCTGCGCGAAGGTCAACGCGGCGCCTGCTTCGTACGGATGGTCGAGAACGGCGAGATGGTGCTGACCAGCTACGGCCGCTCCTCGGGCTTCTGCGTCGATCCGATCGAGAAGAAGCCGCTCAACCACTTCCTTCCGGGCTCAAGCGTGCTGAGCTTCGGCACCGCGGGCTGCAACCTCGCCTGCAAGTTCTGCCAGAACTGGGAAATCAGCAAGTCGCGCGAGATGGACACACTGGCCGACGCGGCTTCGCCCGAACAGCTGGCGCAGGCCGCCGATCGCCTCGGCTGCCGCAGCATCGCCTTCACCTACAACGACCCGGTGATCTTCGCCGAGTACGCGATCGACTGCGCCATCGCAGCGCATGCGCGCGGACTCAAGACGGTTGCAGTGACCGCGGGCTACATCAGCGAATCGGCA